>CANETR010000111.1 GCA_947441325.1 Saprospiraceae bacterium | reverse complement strand
ATTCTGGGTACATACACTTTTAACAAGGATGCCCTTTTTTATAGAGATCATTTTCCTGAAAGTCCAATAACACCAGGCGTTATACTTGTTGAAAGCATGGCGCAAATTGGTCTTGTTTGTTTTGGTTTTTATCTTTTGAAGGACCGCATAAATGAAAGACCAAAATTTGCATTCACTTCAAGCAATGTAGAATTTTACAAAATTGTATTGCCTGGCGAAAAGGTAATCGTTCATTCCGAAAAAATATATTTTCGGCTTGGAAAATTGAAATGCAGGGTAGAAATGAAGAATTCATCAGATGAGCTTATTGCAAAAGGTGAACTTTCGGGAATGCTCATTAGTGAAAAAAAATTACCATTATGAAAAGAGTTGTAATAACCGGACTGGGAGTAGTTGCACCCAATGCAGTGGGCTTATCAGATTTCAAAGATGCAATCTTTAATGGGAAATCCGGGATTCGATATATCGAGGAATTGGAACAGCTCAATTTTGGCTGCAGGGTAGGAGGAATTCCAGCACTGACCGATGAAATTAAAAACAAATATTTCAACGAACTACAGCAAAAAATGCTGCAAGGCAGTGGACTCATTTATGGAGCTATTGCTGCAAAGGAAGCCTGGCTACATGCAGGTTTGGATGAGCATCCAACTGAAACTGATTGGGAAACTGGTGCTGTTTTTGGTGGAGGGCATTGCGGAATTGAGGTAGTGCGAGATGGTATTTATAAAGTTGACGATGGAAATGTAAAAAGAATCGGTTCGGTACTGGTTCAACAGACAATGGAATCGGCGATTTCAGCTTATTTGGGTGGTCTGTTCGGACTCGGCAATCAGGTTTCCTCCAATTCATCGGCCTGTAGTACAGGTACTGAAGCCATACTTTTGGGTTTGGAGCGCATCAGGTCGGGGCAGGCAAAGCGTATGCTGGTAGGTAGCTGCAATAGCTCAGGGCCATATATTTGGGCAGGCTTCGATTCCATGCGGGTGATAACGCGAAGACAAAATGATAGTCCGGAACAGGCATCGAGGCCAATGAGCGCTACAGCATCGGGATTTGTACCCGGAAGTGGGGCAGGAGCTTTGGTAATAGAAAGTCTGGAATCTGCCCTGGAGCGAGGCGCTACAATCTACGCCGAAATTCTTGGGGGGCATATCAACTCCGGAGGTCAGAGAAACAGCGGATCAATGACAGCGCCAAATGTTGAAGGCATTGAACGTTGCATAAAAGCCGCTTTGAAAAATGCGGAAATTGAAGCCACAGACATTGATGCCATTTCGGGTCATCTAACCTCTACCATGGGTGATCCGGGGGAAATTGCTGCCTGGACAAGTTCCTTAGGCCTAAAAGGAAAAGATTTCCCCTATATCAGTTCACTCAAATCAATGATTGGACATTGTTTGTCTGCTGCCGGTTCAGTTGAATCGGTTGCGGCAGTATTGCAGCTTTACAATGGTTTTCTGCATCCATCATTAAATTGCGAAGATTTACATCCCGAGATTGCAAATATGATTGATCCTTCCTGTATTCCTGGCGAAGGCCTGCTTTTGCCGGACTTGAAAATTATAGCCAAGGCCAGTTTTGGTTTTGGAGATGTGAACAGTTGCGTAATTTTTAGAAAATGGGATGGAAAATAATTATAATTGAAAGTGAAAAAGTTACGATAGATGCCCTCTTACATTAACCTTGTTTTTTTGGTAACTTTTGCCAGTTTGTCTCTTTGGCTGCTATTCAAAGACAATAAAGAGATTCGTAAGTATTTCGGAACAGCCTTTGCCGTTTCCTTCCTTTTCTATTCGGCATTTCATATATTAAGTCCCTGGCCATTTGGGTTGATTAAATTCCTAATTGGAATAATAATTTTATTTGTTGGAGGATTTACTTTAAATATTTTCAGTTCCAACAAGATACTTTTTGTGTTGCTTTTGGCAGCTGCTTTGATTGGCCTTTGGCAAATGCCCAGTTTTCCTGGAATTCCATTTTTGAACAATCCAAGATTTTCAAACATAAAAGGCCTTGACCCTAATTTTGAGCTATTGGTAGAAATGAAGCCTGGAAAAACTTCTGCTGAGATTAGCTCAATATTGAAAAAATACCATCTGCACTGTGAGCCTGCCTTCGAGCTAAAAAATGGCGATAATACGGATTTGGATGATTATATCGTCGTAAATATTCCCGATAATCAATTGAAGAATTTTGACCTTATAATCAAAGCCTTAAAAAATAGCGGACAGGTAGATGCCATTGAACAAAATGAAATTGTAACCCTCTATGAACCTCAGAAAAGTTCAAAACAGAAAAAGGGAATTGGTTCTGCTGTTTTAAATGATCCGCTTTTGGATAAGGTCTGGACAACAGAAATTCTACAACTCGATAGCCTGCATCTTTTCTTGTCGCAGAATAAAATAAAAGCCCGCAAAAAAGCCAAAATTGCCATTATTGATACCGGTGTTGAAGCAAATCATCCGGATTTGAGTGCCAACTTTATCTCAACCCGAACAGAATACGATGAAGATCCTCAGGGGCATGGCACACATTGTGCCGGCATAGCAGCTGCAGTTTCCAACAACAGAAAGGGTATAGCATCCTTTGCCCCATCTAATGAATTTATAGAAATAACCTCTATTCAAGTCTTTTCCCGAAGCGGAGGAACAACACAACGTAATATTATCAGAGCGATGATTTTGGCAGTTGACAATGGTGCCGATGTGATTTCTATGTCATTGGGTGGACCTTCAAATGATGCGGCACAAATTGCTTACAGAGAAGCGATTGAGTATGCATCGAAAAAAAGAGTTATCGTTGTTGCAGCTGCAGGAAATGAAGACAGCGATGCTAGTAAAAAAGTTCCGGCTTCGATAGAAGGAGTAATAGCAGTTGCGGCCACTGATGAAAATAATCAAAAAGCATCCTTTTCAAATGAAGTCACTAAAATTAAAATGGCTCTGGCTGCTCCAGGTGTTGATATCTTCTCTACATTGCCCGATTCGAAATATGGTTTTATGAGTGGAACTTCTATGGCTACACCCTATGTCGCAGGATTATTAGGTTTAATGAAAGCAATCGACCCAACCCTTAATACAGAAACTGCGTTCCAAATATTGGAAAAGACTGGTAAAAAGACAAAATCTCCCGCAGAAACCGGAAATCTTATACAACCAATGTCTGCTGTTACTTTTTTGTTAAAATAAACCAAAATATTTTAACGTTGTTCTAACAGGTATTATATTTGCAATGTCATATGTAATTTTAAAGCTTATCAGGCTATGTTTATGAAAAATCTATCTCATATCGTGCTTTTGGCCTTGCTACTTTCTTGTAGTGGGAATCAAAAACCTGTAGCGGATACTGATTTTGTCATTGAAGAAACTGACAAACTGACAAAAACTGACATAGTTGCTGAAGAAAACCGCGATAATGTATCGCTCAAATATAAACTGGAGGAACATGCGGTGAATCTGCAACTCGACAATGCAGAAATAAAAGAAGTAAAAGTTTCTGAGGCAAACTTAATACAATTGAAAAAGTGGTGGGATAGTCTGCCACAGCCACTACAAAATAAAATTAAAGCTCAGGAAGTTGAAATTGAATTGGTTACAAATGTTCAATCTGTTGTCAAAACAGAATTGACACCCGAAATAACTGACAGTAGAATTGAAAACACAGGAGCAGCTCTGGAGAAAATAATCGGTGAATCAACCGGTATGACTTTTACTGTAAAAACAAGTGAAGTTGAAACATCTAGTGCCCTTTCGTCATCTGCGTCAACTAGTATTATTCCTTATATCAAACTGCCAACAAAGCTCTCCCAATTTTCAAGCAGTTTAAGTGTTTCGAGATCTGGCATCAGTACTCAAAATATACATAGCATTCAGTTTTGGTGGAATAATTTGCCCGATGATTTGAAAATGATGATACAGAATGCCGATGTAATTGTTGAACTAAATTGCATAGCCTTAGACAAAGGAGTTGAATTCAGAAAAAATATACGTTTGGGAGAAAAGTCAGACAATTATCTGTACCTGATGAACGAGTATCTTCAAAATATGATTGGGCACAAACAAATTAGCAATAAAAAGATTCCAATGGGTCTAATAAAAACAAATTCGCAAATTGAAAAAGTTTTGGGAGAGGAGTCTGCTGACTATATCTTCAGGATTCATCTGAGAAATAATAAACAAGTTTCTGATAAGCCATCGGCATAGTCTTTTTCGCAAGACTATTTCAGTATATGTGGCAGGGTTTATCCTGCTTTTTTTTTGCCAGGACCAAATAAATATGAATTTCTCGCTTATAGTCAGTAATTTTACATGAATTTTTAGAAAATATCATGAATATCAAGCAATACACCTTTTTTATTTTATTATTCTTCGCGACATGCTGTTTTTTTTCATCCTGTGAAAAAAAGTGCTGTGAGGTTTTTCAACGGGAAGGAATTAGTTTTAAGCTACCTAATTATTGGAAAATTGATGAAATTGACAGCACAGAATCAAATTTCTTTTTTATGTCGCTGAGCAAGGAAGGCCATGGTGCGAGCGCTGATGCCTTTATTGAATGGAACCATGGCAAAATACCTTTGGATACTGTCTGTAATTTTGCGATTGAAACCTATATGAGTGAGCCGGCATTTCTTGCTGGAGATATCAAGTTTGCTAAGCCAGCTTATGAAGAATACGGAGGACACAAGGCTTTGTGTGCAAATTTTGATGTAAATCTTTTGGGCATCAAAAATGTTGGAAAGGTGCATTGTTTTTATCTGGAAAGCTGTGATAGAACTGTTATGATTGCTTATTTACAGAATGCTGATGTAGCCGCAAAGCAGAAAGCCGATTATGATATAATTGAAAACAGTTTCGGCTGTAAAAAACAAAAAAAATGAAAACTGTCCGAATTGCCGGCGTTCAAGGTTTTTATGGCGACAGTCCTTTGGGAGCTTTAGCTGTTGCAATGTCATCTGCTGCCGATTATCTAATGCAGGACGCACTTTCTGAGCTTACCCTGTCTATTTTACAGAAAGATAAATTAAAAGATCCCGAAATGGGATATGCCCGTGATATTGAACTTTATGCTAAAAAGTTATATCCACTAGCCTTTGCACAAGGCATTCGTATTGTTTCCAATTCAGGTGGTCTGAATCCACATGCAGCTGCTAGAAAAGTCCTTGAAATTTTGAAAAGTCAAGGAATAGAGCATGTTAAAATTGCTGTAATTGATGGCGATGACTTTATGGGCAGATTGGATGAACTTAAAGATTCAGAGCTGCCACTTTTGAATATGGATAGTGGAGATGATTATAGAAACTCAAAGTATGAGCCCACCCATGCAAATGTTTATATAGGTGCAAAATCAGTAAAAGAAGCGCTCGACAAGGGTGCCAATCTAATTCTGGCCGGAAGGGTTGCCGATCCTTGCCTCGCGCTTGGTATTCTTGCCCATGAATTCGGATGGAATCTTGAGGGAGAATTGAGTCAGGATGAATTGAATAAATTGGCCAATGGCATTATGGTTGGTCATATTCTCGAGTGTGGCGGGCAGGCATCTGGAGGAAATGCCTACAGCGAGTGGATTGGCCGAAACTATGATTTTAGCACATTGGGTTATCCAATTGCCCATGTTCAGGAAAATGGCTCTGCAACTATTACAAAGGTTGAGGGCAGTGGAGGAAAAATTAGCCGAAATACAATAAGGGAACAACTGGTATATGAAATTCATAATCCTGCAGCCTATATTACACCCGATGTTACGGTTGATTTTACTTCTATTAGAGTTGAAGAGGCAGGTCCCGATATGGTAAAAGTATATGGAGCCAAAGGGCTACCCAAACCTGAACAGCTTAAACTTTGTGTAGGGCAGATGGAAGGATATCTTAGTGAACAGATTTTCTATTTTTCCTGGCCCTATGCCTATGATAAAGCACTTGCATTTGAGAAAGCAGCCCGTGAAATTTGGGATATGCTGCCTTTTAAATATGATGAAATTAGAATCAACTATCTAGGTCTTAACGGCATTCATGAAGAGGCTGCTCCAAAACCATCCACTGAATTTATTGAGCAAATGAATGAAATAGGTTTGCGCATTGCCATAAAACACAAACATCCCGATATAGGAAAAATGATGATTCAAGCAGTTGTCAGTCTGGGTTTGAATGGCCCTCCGGGTATTGCCGCTAGTATGAATTGGGGAAAAAGCGGAAGTATCAGATTGGGTTTATTTCCTATCTTAATTCCTAGAGAACTGGTGGTCGAAAAAGTTACGATTTATTAGAAATCAGAATTTATATCACATCTTTCACTCTTTCACTCTTTCATTCTTTCATTCTTTCATTCTTTCATATACATCCATGAAAATAACATTCCGTAGTCCTTCCAATCTGGCCATAGTAAAATACTGGGGTAAATTTGGCCGACAGCTACCACGCAATGCTTCAATCAGTCTAACACTTGACAATGCCTATTCCGAAACCAGTTTAGAGTACCTTGAGAAAGCAGATAATAGCGAAATTACCCTCGATTTTTACTTTGAAGGTAAAGCAAATGAAGCATTTGGAAAACGGATTTTAAAATTCCTGAATGCCGTTTCTGATGAATTACCCTTTTTGAAGGAATATCACTTGATAATACATTCACATAATTCATTTCCCCATTCTGCTGGTATAGCTTCTTCGGCTTCTTCAATGAGTGCATTGGCCCTTTGTCTTTGTCGAATGGAACAGCAAGTTGCTTACACATTGCCTGCCGAAGAAATGTTTTATCGCAGGGCGTCCTATTTCTCCCGCCTTGCTTCGGGTTCGGCGTGCCGCTCTGTTTATCCATATGCCGCGTCT
>CANETR010000110.1 GCA_947441325.1 Saprospiraceae bacterium | reverse complement strand
CTTGAGACGGAAGACTTGAGACGGAAGACTTGGGACATTGAGCATTGAGCATTTTTTTTCTTCAAGTTTCCAAAAAAAACTGGCACTAAAGTACTGGCTACTAAATAACTAGTCCCTCGTACCTGGCTCTTCCGCACTAAAAGCTCTTTCCTCTTTCACTTCGTGGAGCTCTCTCGTTTATCAACGAGATCGGTTCAATCTTTCCTCTTTCATTCTTTCATTCTTTCCTCTTTCACTCTTTCACTCTTTCATTCTTTTCTCTTCACTTCAACTATCCCGGCAATGGCCACTCCACCATAATAAATTTTTGTAACCAACCATATCGCACAAAGTTAAAAGCCCAAGGAATTGTTTTTAATAAAATATCAAAAGAGCCTTTTTCTGCTTTTAGTTTCCAACGATCTGCTTCTTCTTTGATTGTTCCCTCGCGAAGTAAGAAAGTGCCGCGCAAGGAATCGGGTGACATCGTTTTCAATTTAGGCCAGTTTGCGATGGCACCACTCAATAAACCCGAAGCAACTTTCAATTCATCTTCGCTCAGACCAACATCCGTTGGTACAGGCGTATTCACCGGAAGACCGCACATAATTTTATTCAATACCAAATCATTCTCCGGATGCTCTGTTTTTCCGGTTGCAATGTACTGCAACAAATGTACAGCTCTTATTTGAGCTTCTTCGCTTACAAATTTATTTTTTTCTGTTAAATTCAAGGTCGTAAAAAGACGGTTGTAATATGGATGAAGAATCACCAAACCAGCATTTTTGATGAATATTGGCTCATCTACAGGCTTTTCAGGTTTTTTCTTTTTCTCCTCTTTTGTTGTTTTAACCTTTGCTTCTTCTTTTGATTTTTTGCCAGTTTTCAAAAGCTCAATACTTTCTTTTTTAAGCTTATCCAGGTTTTGTCGCCTTTCCTTTTGCGCGACTATATTTGTAGTCAATTTTTCTTTTTCTGCATTTGCAAGCTTTGCTTTTTTCAAATCGGCCATAGCTCTCAATCTTTGAAATTGCAAACGGATATTATTTCTTACTCTAATTAAGTTTTGCCTTAGGTTGTTATCCATAATCAATTCCAAAAATGGATTAATACGGTCGTTCTGTTCCAACTCCAATTTTAGTAGTGTCCTTTTCAGTTCATCCGCTTTATCGATACTTCCAACATTTTCAATTTCTTCAGCCAGGCTTTTCTGTTGCTTTTTCAAATTCTGCACAGCTTTAGCAATCAATACCTTCAACCTCCCGATATAGCGTTTTGATAGAGAGCTGTTTTTGTCTTCTATTGAATTCCAACGATCCACAAGTTCGGATAAACTGAGAGAGGGCAATTCTTTTAAAAATTGTTCATTTGAATCATGGCCCCAACTATTTAAAATATCCTCCCAACCCATTTCAGCAGCAAGTTCTGTCCAGTCATCTCTTTCTTCTGCTTGCAGTTTTTTCAATTTGCTTTTCAAATTCAGATAGCCTTCGTCCATATCCTGCGCAAGCTGTTCCAGTTCGTCTGCTTCGGGTTCTGCAGGAAGCTTGGGTATTTTAAATTCCGGCACTAAATTTAGTGCAGCCTCGATTTCGATAATTTCTCGATCGAGGGACTTTGCCTCAATATCTAATAGTCTTATTTGAAGTGGCTCATTTGTTTTAAGGATTTCAAGGCTCCCTTCCAATAATGCAATTTGCTTTTGGTTCATGAGTTGTTTTAACAGCGCCTCTCCGCTAGGATTTTCTATTAGTGCCGACTTTAACTGCTCAATCTCTTTTTCGGTCTCTGCGATTTTTTGGTACAATTGTTCCGAGTCATCAGGAATTTCAACATCGCCCTGTTGCTGCGGAAGTTCTTTGTTCAAGAGGTAGGCAAGCCTTTGGCTTATCTGTTGCAGTTCCATTTGAAGGTAAAACTGCTGGTCTTTGAATTGTTCTTTTTCAGTCTGATCTTCAGTCGCTTCAGCGGCAGATTTTAATAATTGCATCTCGGCCTGCATCAGCGAAATTATTAGCGATGAACTATAGGAAGGCGCCTGATAGACCTTTCTTTTCCACTCATTGATGATGGCAATATTGGTTCTTTGCGTTATTTGAGCAGCATCTTTGAGCAGAATATCCATGTAATCTTTCATCAAAAAAGGCCTGTCAGCAAGTTGATATATGTATTTGAGCAGGGCTTCTTTTGCCACACTCATCCTGTCATCAGAGAGCGCAATGCCTAAATCTCCAATGTAATTTTTTACTAAGGGCATTGTTCGGGGAGCAAGCATCAAAATTATCTCCCAAAACATTTCATCGGGGAATTCCTGGCTCAATCGTCTTCTTGAGCTGTTGTTTTTTATAGCTGATTCTAAAATTTTTTCTATTGCAATGCCCTGCTTTAACATAAGCTCCAGCATCAGCTTTGCCATAGCATCGGGTGAGCTGTAACCTGTTTTATAAGTGACGTCCTGATAAATCCCTTTCAGGAGGTAATCTGAAAATACCTCAAGTTTTTTGGCCTCCGGAATTACAAGCCCTTCATCTTCCAGTCTTCTTTTGAAAGCAATTTCCAGCAATTCCTTTTCAAGTTCAATAATATCGCTATCGGTTTTGATTGGTTTTACAATATCGCCAAAAATTGATAGCCTTGTGCCGGGATTGTTTTTCGAAAGGTTGCCAATATATTCCAATAGGGTAGAGGGGGAAATATTGTATTCCTTTGCCAGCTCTGTTACAACAATTTTTACAAAATTTTGTGGATTTAGCGTCGATGTAAACGTAAAGATTGTCTCAGCAATTCTACTCCATTTGAACAATTTTAAATCGACAGAATTTAATGCGGCTAATATTTTAGCTTCATAAATTTTTTGAAGCAAAATAGCCACCGATATCGCAAATCCGGCAAAATTTGGGAACAAAAGTATCAGCACTTTTTCCAACAATTCTTCGCTCAATTGATTTACGAGACGCTTCCAAACCACCGGATTCCTTCCCACGCGTTGAAAGGCTTGTCTCAATTTTTCAGACTCTTTTTCAGCAAATTCACTGATGATATTTTCTATTGAGCGCTCACGGTATTCGCTTGCCCACCAGGGAATAGAACCATATTGCAGAAAGAAAATCAGGAAATCGAGTTTCGAATGTTCGCTCGATTCAATCTCATCTTTTTTTGCCTCTATTGGGCTGTAGTTATCAATAATCTGATCGGTATCGGCAATATCACTTTCAATCTTTTTGAGCGTTTTCTTGAGCTCTTTTTCTTGATTTTTTAACAAGAGCAAGCTCTCTTTATCTGTATTAGTTTTTATTGCATTGGCTACATCGGCGAGCGCAGCTTCCAGTTGCAGTCGATCTTTTCGTAGGGTAGCACTATATTTTTCAAGTTCCAGAATATATTTTTCACGGTCCTTTACTTGTTCGCTTTTAGTAATTTTTTCCAGCAGTTTTTTTCTGGATTTTTCAATTTCTGCCCTTAGTTGGTTCAGTTGCCCCTCTAGGGTAGATTTCAATTCAGCATCTGCAACATTGAGTAGTTGTTTTTCAATAGCTGATTTTTTTATGGAAAGATCCAGGATTGAATCAGAAACAGCGCTCCCAATTTTTAACAATTCCTGTTGGATTTTTTTAAGCTCTCTTTTTGCAGAACTTCTTTCTTTGGTGATTTGGCTCCGAGCAGTCTGTTCCAAACCTTTGTTTTCTAATCTGATATTGAGTGCGGCTATATCGTCTAATAGTTTTTTTTCAGAATTTGACAGGGCCTCGCGCTTTCTTTCAAGTAGATTGATTTTATCGGCAATGCCAGGTTCCAGCTCTTTAATAATTCTAATGAGTTCATTCCTGCCCAGATCATATCCCAGGGCTGCTTTTTGTTCCAATTGGAAATAGAATTCTGCCAAAAAATCTTCAATTGCTATCCCTTTTTTGTCAGCTATTTTTTCGAAAACGGCTTTGCTGATATCAAATTTGCTGATTTTTCCCCTTTGTTGAATAAAGCTATTTAAGATGACTTCCTTAGCTGCAATGGTATCGAAATTTGATTGAGAGAGCTCATGTAATAAATCTTTTAAAAACCTGCTATTGTCGCTGCTGATAGGTTCAAGCAGGGTAAAAATCTGTTCAGAGCTGAACTGAAACAGCAAGCGTTTTATGAATTGCTCGTTGTTGCGGTATTTTTCGAGCATTCTTTGCAAAGGCACCAATTTTTTTAGCGCAAGCCAGTCGAAGAGTTCAAGTACAGATTCTTTGCTCTCGGTACTTGCCCAATATGGAATAGAGCCGTTCAGTAAAAAATATTCCAGTACATCCAGTTCACTGTGTTCGCTTTTAAATTCATTTTTTACAGCACTGTAGTCAGCTTTGATGTCCGTTTCGTCAACATGTCTGTATTTGCTTTGTATGGCCTCAAGTATATGTTGACTAAGCTCTCTCTCGCTGTATTTTAATTTTTTTCCTCCCGATGATCGTTCCAAAACATAATCAAAAGCTGCACTCATAATGGCTTTGCTGACATTTTTTTGCCCCCTCATTGCCTGGTAGCGCTGGCCTAATCTTCGACGTATGTTTTCTACCAATTTGAGCGCTTCTTTTCCGTTTTTTTGAAAAAGCAGGGATAAAAGTCGATCGGTATATTTACTGCGAAACTGATAAATAATACGGTCAATAATTTTACTACGGTTTTTTTTGCTGAGCTCAAGGACCATTTGAGCTAATTTGAGTGGAGATTTTTGAATCAGCTCTTCGAAAATCTTGTCTATTGATTCGTTTTTACCCGAAGCCCAGGACGGATAATGCCCATGCTCCAAAAAATTTTCGAGGATAATCCATTTTGATACCTTTAGCTTTTTACCATCAGACTCTAATTTGCCTCCCGATTTTTTAAGTACTTTTTCCTTAATGGCTTTATACGCAAGGGCTCTAAATTCTTTTTCAAACTGATCATCCAGTTCATTGGTATTTTTAAAATCAGCTATATCTATTTTGGGCAGCTTTACGTCTAAACTGTCCAAATTGATATGTACATCTGCAGGAACCAGTTCAGAGAAAAGTTTGTCGAGGATCTCTCCAATTTTAGTTTTGTAGAGATTGACTATGCTTTGTTTCAAACTTTTCAAATCCGATTCGCTGATGTCTCCCTTAATGTTCAGAACGATGTTTTGCCGTTCGATAATATGGTCCTGTAAAGAGGTTTTCAAGGCTAATCCTGTTTTTTGGTAAATATAAGCTAAAAATTTAATGTTTTGGGAATTTACTTATTTGAAAATTGTGCAAACTGTCAAGGGCTGATTTTTTGAATTATCTTTGTTTTTACAAATAGACAAAGACTTTCAGTGCTTTTTTAGTCATTGCCCCTGTGAGAAATTTCTTATAATTTTTCCTATCTTTGCATCATTATAAAAAGCATTAAATTTTATAGTAATTTATAATTTGTAAATAATTATGTATCAAACACTATTGTACTACAGATATACTCAACTCGATGATGCAGAGGAATTAGCAACCAAGCATTTGAAATTTTGTCAGAATCTTGGTCTTGTAGGTCGAATTATTATAGCAAACGAAGGATTAAACGGTACTGTTTCGGGTCTTGCAGAACAGTGTCAGGCATATATGGATTTTATTGAAAGCGACCCAAGATTGAGTGGTATTCATTGGAAAATTGATGAGGTAGATGAACCCTCTTTTTCTAAAATGCATTGCCGCTATAAGCCCGAGATCGTACATTCGGGTCTGTTCGATGAGGTAAATCCACTTCAAGAGACTGGCATTCACCTCGAACCCGAAGCCTTCAAAAAACTCAAAGATCAGGAAGATGTCATAGTGCTCGATGTCCGTTCAAATTACGAACATCAGTTGGGTCGTTTTAAAAACGCCGTAACACTCGACATGGATAATTTCAGAGAGTTTCCCGATAAAATTAGCGAACTGGAACAATACAAAGATAAAAAAGTAATTACCTACTGTACCGGCGGTATTAAATGCGAAAAGGCATCGGCATTTCTCCTCAAACAAGGTTTCAAAGAGGTGTATCAGTTGCACGGAGGCATTATTAATTATGGTAAAGAGGCGGGAGGCTACGATTTTGAAGGAGACTGCTATGTTTTCGACAATAGAGTGCATGTTCCGGTGAATACAGTTAATCCCAAAGTGATTTCAAGTTGTACCAATTGCGGGCATATCACCACTCGTATGGTTAACTGCGCTAATCCGCATTGTAATGAGCATTTTGTTCAATGTGAAAGCTGTGGCGTAGATCTTCGGGGTAATTGTTCTGTGCAATGCAGTATGTCGGCTTTGGTTAGGCCCTATAACGAAAGAGGATATTATCAGAAGTAGGGGAGCATTGAGTATTGAGCATATTTCATTGAGCATTGAGTATTGAACATTGAACATGGAATATTGAGTATTTTTCTAGCGCCTATTTACTAATCACTTGAAACTAAAATACTGGCTACTGAATACTGAAAACCTAGTACCTAGAGAAAATGATTGTCAAAAATGAGATAACCTAATAATTATGTAATAAATTATCAAATCATCTCATCCGCACAACTTGTCCCGGCCCAAGACGGGATCAATAAATTAGAAATGACCTAGTCCCTAGTTCCTGGCACCTAAATCACTGGTACCTGCCTACTGTCTCACCTTTTACACTCAATAAATGAAGAATATCAAACGACGCATCTTAATTTTCAGTGTTATATTGTTGACCTCTAATTCATTAGGGGCACAGTATTTCGACAATGCTATCGGAGGTCGTTTTGGAACCGATTTCATGCTGACCTATAAGCAGTTTTTTCTCTATGACCCCGATCCACAGCTTGCCTTTGAGGTAATGGCCGGCTTGCAGCTCGATGAAAGAGTGCT
>CANETR010000109.1 GCA_947441325.1 Saprospiraceae bacterium | reverse complement strand
TTTGGAAAAAGCTGGGCCGAAGCACATGAATTTGCACTAAACCTGGCCAATGAACAAGATTCTGCCTATGTCCACCCCTTCGATCATCCCCTACTTTGGGAAGGGCATTCTACTTTGGTCGAAGAATTGAAAGCGTCTATTTCTGAGCCCGATTACATCGTACTTTCTGTAGGCGGTGGCGGCCTTTTTTGTGGCATTATGCAGGGCTTGAAAAACGCTGGCTGGAAAAACACAAAGGTCATCTGTGCAGAAACTGAAGGAGCCGCATCTTTGGCAAAATCTATTGCTGCTGGGGAACAGATTAGCTTGGAAAGTATCGACAGTATTGCCGGCTCGCTTGGAGCAAAACGCATTGCTGATAAGGCTTGGGAACTGGCACAATCTGAAAATATTTTGTCTTATACCTGCAGCGACGATCAGGCTTTGCTTGCCTGTCGCGATTTTCTGGACGAATATAAAATTGTAACAGAACCCGCCTGCGGTGCTGCATTATCTTTTTTGAACAGCCCCAGTATTGCAGGTGCAACATCTGTAGTTTTTATTGTTTGTGGCGGTGCTGCTATGAGTGCTGAAACGCTGCTGAATTTGGCAAAATAGTCGCTTAAAAAACCAACATCAGTAATCCTATTATCAATAATTCCAAAGCAAAAATCATTGCACCGAAAACTAAGCCCTGTTTTCCGGCACTGAATAGTTTTGCGAAACTTATTTTCAAACCAATAGCCGCCATAGCAATGCTGAGTACTTCATTTCCGCTTATTTTCATAAAGCTCAGCACTTCTTTTGGAATCGAAACAAAGGAAGTAAAGATGGTAATGCCAATAAAGGCCCACAAATACCAGGGCAGGTTGAAATGATCGCGCCAATTTTTTACATTGTTGCGGTTTACCAGATAGTTGAAGAAAATCAAGGCTGGTGACAGCATTGCAACCCTTGCCAGTTTTATGGTGATGGATATCTCTCCCACCTCATCGCTGATACCAAATCCTGCACCTGCCACATTTCCTACCGAATGGAGGCTGGCACCGATGAAAATACCCGATGAAGTTGCATCAAATGCAAAATATTTTAACAAAATTGGCAGTAAAATCATACCTATGCTACCATAGAGATTTACTGCTGCCATTGCTATACCAATATCTTCTTTATTCTTAGTTACAGACGGTGCCAATGCAGCAATAGCCGATGACCCGCAAATTGTGGTGCCAAATCCTGTAAGCCAGCCGGTAGTTCCCGGACATTTAAGTCTTTTTGATAGAAAAAATGTAATGAGCAACATAAGCAGGACTGTAATGATTACAATGCTAAAACTGCCTATGCCTAACTTTGCAATGGAGTTGTAATTGATACTGAATGCCAGAAAAAGTATGGACAATTCAAGTAATTTACTGCTCGTATAACCTATTCCCGATTGAAAGCCCTCGGGTATTTTTATCAGATTTCCAACAATAATTCCAAGCAATAGCGCTACAAGTATACTACCTATTGCCGAGGGCAGAAAATCGGCTCCAAAATAGGCCGCCATTCCAATTGTGGCAGCTAGTATGATGCCTTTGTAGTCTTTTGCCAGATTCATTTTTTAAACTTATTCGGCAAAGCTAAGCTATTTAAACTTTCTTTTTTGTGATTTATGGCACAAAGGACCAGAAATAAAAGATTGTATAAATTACGCCAAACTCAAGAAAAGTTGGAGATCACTCTTAGCGCTAATTTCAAGCCCCGAAGAATTTCAATATTTTGTTAAGTTATCTGTATTTCTTCGGCATTGTACATCTCTAAAACAGAAGAGAAATACCAATAATTTTTAAAATCATCCGAGTAAATCTAAAATTGAATTTTAAAATTACTCGGATAAATATTAATATTTTACTTAGAATATCAGGCCATCAAAAGCATCAGCATATCCTTCAAACCTATCACTTCGACCTGTTCTTTCAAGGGAAATCGGTCATTGGTAGGCGTCAATACATAAAGTTTGTCCAACTGTAAATCCTTCATAGCTTCGTAGTTCCCTTTGGACAGGCTTGGAGTAGAGCTGAATTTTATCTCTATACCAATTTTCTTTCCATTGGAATAACTCAGCACCAAATCAATCTCAGCACCGTGCTGTGTTCTGTAAAAACTTTTGTCCACTTCATAAGGGAGAATTGAGCAAATTTGTTCCACCACAAAACCCTCCCAAATATTTCCAACTTCGGGATGCGAGACCAAATCATCATAAGACTGAATGCCTAAAAGATAATTGACGATGCCCGAATCGCGAATGTAAAGCTTGGGCGATTTGCTGATTCTCTTTCCGGCATTCATGCTGTATGGCTCCAGCGATCGTAAGAGAAAAGCATGCTCGAGATAGTAAATATACTTTTTGATTGTTGGAGAGCTTATTCCTAATGATTTGCCTATCAAAGCATAGTTGAGCAATTGCCCCTGTAAGTGTGCCAGCATTTTAAGCATTCTGCGGGTCTCAGAAGGATGCACCGGCATGCCCAATAAGGGCAAGTCCCTTTCGATATAAGTTTGGATAAACCCCTCCAACCATTTTGTGCTCGATCGGTCAGACCTAGCTAAAAGAGAATTTGGGAACCCGCCTCTAAATAAAAGCTTTTTAAGGTCAGTGTTTTCATCCAATTCCAAGACATTTATCGGGCTTAATTCCTTATAAAAGATACGCCCAGCCAATGATTCTGAACTATCCCGAATGAGATCGGGCGATGCCGAACCCAAAAGCAAAAACCTACTGGGTCTTCTGTCCAAATCAATCATAGACCTTAATATCGGAAATAGTTTCTTATTTCGTTGTATTTCATCCAGAACAACACATTTATCCTGATGCGTTTCAAAAAACAACACCGGGTCGCTAAGCTTAGCCTCATCTCTGGGATTTTCCAAATCTAAGTAAATCATTTCTCCCTTCAGATATTTTGCCATCTCCTTAACGAGCGTAGTTTTACCAGCCTGCCTTGGACCAATAACAGCAACTGCAGGAAAATCATCCATTAGCTCCTTCAATTCGTCAATTATATATCTTTTCAACATAACTTATCCGAGTAAATCAAAAACCATTATTTAAAATTACTCGGTAAAACTAATATATTTTTCTAAATAATTTTCATTTTATCCGAGTAAATCTAAAATTAAATTTTAGATTTACTCGGATAAAATCAATAAAAAACAAGCCAAAATCCTCCTCAATACGCTATATTAAAAAACAGAAAGCGCCCAATGGCACTCAAATACAGCACATTTAAACCAGTACAGACAATGAATAATGACTCGTCCAAAATATATTTTTCCATTTTGGTAAGCCGAACACATATAATCTCCTAAAAAGGCAGAAAAAAAAACAGGTTACACCAATCGGAGTAACCTGTTACAAAGAATATTGCTTCGCCTCTAAATTATTGGCGGGAAAGTCTGCACAAAATAATTTTCTAAAATCAGATCTTTTTCATTTCAAGATTCGATTTTACCTGCATTTTCATACCCATGGCATTGATGGTAGTGGTCATTATGCCCTTTACATTTGAAAACATACCTTCATTGTAGTTGAAGAAACTGTCGAAATCACAGTCGATGTTTGGCATCATCGCCTTACTGATATCCATCGCCTGTTTGTCTTCACGATCGATATCCATCATACTTTCGACAGACATATCCATGAGCATATTCATATCCTGCGTTTTTACTTCAGTCTTAGTGTCAATCAGACTTTTGCTTTTATCGGATGACATTTTGTAATTCATTTGAGCCGTGCCATTTCCGATCGATTTTGCCAAAACATCAATCTGATAGATACCGGCATTTATTTTTATTTTGTCACCCTGAGTAACTGCACCGTCGGGAAGGGCCAACATATCGAGATAATCATAAGGAAGCACATCAACTACGTCGGTATTTTCATCAATTTTAACAGTTGCCTGTCTCAAGGCCTGACCTTCGCGGAAACTGTAGCCAGTTTTCAGATTGCCGGTTTTGGGGTCAAATTCGGCATAGACATCAAATTTCATATCTGTTGCCTCTGCTGCCATTTGAATATTATTTTCTTCATTTGTGTAAACCAATACATTGGAACCTGATGTTGTTACCAAAGAAATCTTATGCGGGAAAGTGAAATTACCTTTGGCATCTACTTTAAAATCACTTCTTACCGCATTGGCCGGCAGGTCTTTCAGTGTTGCCAGAATAGCTCCTCTAGAGTCGCTTACATTATAATCAATCAGGTACAAATAACCGTTTGCATCGCCGTTTGCCGAGACATTTGTTACAAAAATATCAAAAGCACTGCGGGTTGTAAAACGATCGCTGAAATTCATTCCCATCATTGAAGTGCTTACATCGTCGGTTTGCGTGCATTGAAAACGATAAGATTTTCCAGCAGCCCAGCGATAGACTAAATTTGCCGAATTATTGCTGATGCTTTGGGTGGCAATAGCAGGCTGTGCTGGCTTTACGGTCGTTTCAAGAACCGGATTATTTTGTTGCTGTTGTTTTATGGGCTCTACCACAGGGGCCTGCACCTGAGGTTGTGCTTGTACTTGAGGTTGAGGCTGCACTTGCGTTTGTGTAGTCTGCACCGGATTCTGTTGTACGGTTTGCACAGGTTGAACCGCATTTGTTGTCTGATATTGTACAACATACTGACCAGGGCTATTGCTTGCTTCTGCCAATGGAATTTCGCCAAAATAGCGCAATTTTATGCCTTTTTTTGTGGTGGTAATTTTGGAAGTCACTTCAACCCCCATGTCATGAAAATAGACATTCTGCTTCAGCGTACCCAAACTGTTATCTTCAAAAACAATGAGCAAAGCATGTGTTTCGCCTGTAATTCCTGTAATTTTTATATTGGTCTGTGGCGTTGCATTCTGGCGGATGCCGTTAAGCGTCAGATAAAAAGGTGCCGCATCCTCAGAAAAAACAACAAGATTTGAGCTACTTTGTGCCTGAATCAACAGGCTGCAGAGCATTGAGAACAAAAGGAAAATATTTCTCATAACTTAGGTATTGATTTGATTTGTTAATTTAATTTCGCAGTGACATAGCCAAATTCAATGCCAAAAATAGGACAAAAACTCTAAAATTTTTAATATTCAGCATTTTCCGAAAGTTAAAAAGGATTATTTAATCAGGCAAAAAATAATATTTATGCTCCTTATAAAAATTAAAAATAATTTTTGTTCCGAGTTTAATTATCAACTTATTTTATCAAAATACACTAACTTTAAGCCAAAAGAATAATAATACTGTGCTTTTTCGCTTTATACCCTTTCTGCTGTTTTTGCTGACTAATTCAATTGCCTTTGCCCAGACAAATTCGCTGGCGATGTCATACGGTATTGGCTATACAATTCCAAACCATCCGGCTTTTCCCGAAATAAAAAGTCCATCCAACAGTATGGAATTAAGCTGGTCTCACAAGTCAAATGGTTTTTGGTCGACATTGAATGGGGCTGCAGTATTTAACCTGAATGCCGCTTTTCAGAATTTTGGAAACAATACTGTTTTAGGTTATGCCTTGGCCCTCACACCAAGCATGTCCTTGCCGATTTTGAAAAAACGTCAGTTTTCGATGCAGTTGCAATTGGGATGGGGAGCTGCTTGGATCACTAAGAAATTCGACAGCTTCAGCAATCCCGACAATATTGTCATTGGCACCAATCTGAATGCTTCTGTATCGGCCGGTCTTGAGTTTGCATACAAAATTAAAAGCCTGGAGCCTTTTTTGGGCCTTAGAGTACAACACTATTCAAACGGCAATGCCATGTCACCCAACCTGGGTATAAATATGCCAATCTTACAGACAGGTTTGCGCCTTTTAATCGAAAGAAAAATCAAAGCATATGATCTCATGCGTTGGGACAACAAAATGAAGGATTCGACATTCGTAAAATATGAATTTCCTAAATTAAAAATTCCTTTCAGACCATTTTTACAGCTGGGTTTGGGGATTTCGGCAAATATACAGCGGGGACCTTTTTTCCCGGTTTATAACCTCAATGCAGGAGCACAATGGCTATACCGCCCCTCGAAAACCCTATGGGCTGGAGTCGAGTACAGCTTCAATAGCGCAGTGTATGAATTTTATCAAAATAATGGCAGCATCTCCGACCCAAGGAAATTCAACCGTTTTGCTGTCTGGCTTGGACATGAATGGATTTTTGGCAGAGTTGGTTTCTTCGCTTTGGGCGGCCTTTATCTCAATCGGCATGCCAATCAACGTAGCCTTTTTCCAACACAGACCGGCATCAATTTTTACCCCAGAATACCCTATTTCAAGCCCCGCCATCAGTTTTGGATTGGCGTACACATCAGAGCATATTTCGGATTGGCCGATTATATTATGTTGCAGGCGGGCTACAGGTTTTGAAAAACAAGTTTAAATCATTGCTGATATGAATTTTGAAGAAAAATTGAATTTCGATAATATCCTCGCCATCATTCCTGCCCGCTACGGCAGCACACGTTTCCCGGGAAAAGCACTCGTGGAAATCAATGGGCATCCAATGGTTTGGCAGGTTTACCTAAGGGCAATGGAAGCAGGATTAAAAAATATTTGCGTAGCAACCGATGACCAGCGCATTTTCGATGCGGTAAAAGAAAGAGGGGGAAATGTGCGCATGACTAAGACTTCGCACCAAAGTGGCACCGACAGATGTGCTGAGGTTTTAGAATATTTTATACAAGAAGGTCAAAATTTCGATTTTGTGATTAACCTGCAGGGCGACGAGCCTTTTATAGATCCGCGTCAAATTCTGGAATTGTGTCAAGGCCTTGAAAAAGGAAAAATTACCACTCAGGTTAAAAGCATTGAAAAAACTGAACCGCTGCACAATCCCA
>CANETR010000108.1 GCA_947441325.1 Saprospiraceae bacterium | reverse complement strand
TGATAGCTGATCCTAAATTTTTAGGGTCGGACCAACGGCCATTGATTCTTTCTGAAAAATATAAATCGCAACTTCCAAAGTCACCAGTTCTGTTACAAACTGTAAAAACCAAAAATTTACCATCGGCAGATATCGATTGCGCCGCTTCATTTTCGGTGGTATTTACATTGGGTATGGGTTCGGCTTTTGTCCATTCTCCATTTTTTTTCAAGCTGCGGTACAAATCTTCCTGTCCATATTGCCCCTCGCCTATCTGAACAGTAAATATCATGGTATTTTCATCGGCTGTGATAGATGGAAAATAGTCTCTGTTGGAAGAGTTTATGTTAGTCCCCATATTTTTGGGTTCAAACCTTACAGGTTTTGAAAGCGCATCGGGCCTGAAAATTGCATCACCCAGTAATTTTTTTGCTCTATTACTGATGGCATCACTTTTTGATGGGTATTTTAAAAACTTTTCAAACTGTGATCGGGCATCTACATACTGTTCTTGCTCCATCGCAATCTGGCCCAGCAGGTAATAAATTTTGGGGTCATAATCAGGGCCCAATGAAGCGGCCTTATTTAGAAATATGGTAGCCTCTTTCCAATTTTTTTGCTGAATATAACAGTCGGCCATTAGCTGATAAGCATTGATAAAATTGGGGCATTTTTTAATTATTTTATCCAGCTCTTTAATGGATTTACTATAGTTTTCTGCGTTAAAATCTGCAAAGGCTATTTTAAATGCTTCCTTTATTTTCTCAGGTGCATTTTTAGATGTAATAAAACTTTGGGCCTGCGCTTGAATCAGACAAAGAAAAAAAACAATAATAAATAGTGCCTTACGCATATCGAGTTATAAATTTATGCCCCCTGTTTTTGACAAATTACTGTTATAATATCTGGGGTCATGTGAGACTTCTTTTTCAATCCAATCGGGTAGCTTTATGACTTCATTTTCATCATTCAATTCTATTTCTGCAATGATCAAGCCCTCCAATCTTCCTTTAAAAACGTCTAATTCCCAGATTAAATTATCCAAGCTGAAAGTATATCTTATTTTTTCTATGCAATAAGGTTCGCAAATCAATAATAGTTGCCTGGCATCTTCCAAGGGAATTTCATATTCAAATTCCAGTCGGCTTATTCCTTGATTTTTCCCTTTTATGGTAAGGTATGCTTTTTGCCCCTTAATTCTAACCCGCACCGTGCGTTCAGGTGCAGCATTCAAATAACCCTGACAGATTTCCTCCCCGTCGGATAATGTTTTTATAAATTCTTGAACATGCTCGTTTACTGTATATTTTCTTTCGATTTCAATCCCCATTTTACTTTAATTTATCAGGGTTATCTTTAATGAAATCACCCCATCCGGAATATTTTTTACCTTTTTTCCCTAAAATTGAATTGCTCTGTATATAGTGACAATAGGCTACCGCAACCGAATCGGTCGCATCCATAAATTTATGATGAAAATCTCCTATGACAATATGTGGCAACATAGCAGCGACTTGCTCTTTTGATGCCGCCCCTTTTCCTGTTACAGATTTTTTTACCGAACGTGGGCTGTATTCTGTTACATTTATTCCGTTACAGGAAACTGCCGTCATAGCAGCACCCTGTGCCCTTCCCAATTTGAGCATTGCCTGCGCGTCCTTACCGAAAAATGGCGCTTCTATTGCGGCTTCATTCGGCTCATAAATTTTAATAAGTTTTTGAAGTTCTTCAAAGATAAATTTCAACTTTTCAGATTGATCCTCAAATTTTCTCATATCGAGCACACCCATACTAACCAAACGGGGTTTATCCTTATCGGTTTGCAAAAAAGAATAACCCAAAATATTTGATCCGGGATCTATCCCAAGGATTATTTTTTTCATTTTTAAAAATTTAAAAAATCACTATCAGTGCTTAATCTTGATCTTTTTAATCAATTCTTTTCCTTTCTCATCCCTAAGAATAAAATAATAAACACCTGCTTTTAATTTATTCAACTTCACTGCTTTAAATACCAATTTTGAGGGGATATTGACTTTTTGGACAGCGGCATAAACTATAGCTTTATCGCTGATTAATTCAAAATCTAAATTAATTTCCATATCAGATTCTAAGCCAAATACCAGCAAATCATCTTCAATTTCAGTTTCATTAAAATGAAGTAATACATTTTCCAATACAGCTTTAGCTGCAATTTCAGCCGTATCAGTATTTGCTTTTTTTATAAATTCTTCGGCATCTGAGGTTTTGCCCTTTGCAACAACTTCAATAAAATCTTTTTCAGGATCTAATTTAAATTTCTCTTTATCCGATTTATCAATTTTATTTCTTTTGATTTTGGTGTTTGGATTTGCATTTACATCTTTTTTATCTCCACCATTGCAGGAATTTAAAAAAAATCCCGAAGCAAATAAAAAACAAATTATAACATGAAATTTCATAACAGTTTTTAAAGTTTACATTCTTGAAAAAATAAAGGTAATAAAATATGCTGAATTCTCGATATAAAAATACCCATTGTTCCCTTTATAACAACGCAAAATAGATATATAATCCTTGCACTTTTGCCAATAAGATTTAAATTCTTAATTTGCGGCATATTTAAAGACACAATAAAATTTTAACATTATGCAGGAAAAGAAACCTAACGAAATAAATATTGAGCTACCTGAAGAGATAGCAGAGGGTGTATATTCAAATTTGGCAATTATAACTCATTCTCATTCAGAATTCGTACTTGATTTCGTAAGAATGATGCCAAATGTTGCGCAAGCAAAGGTAAAATCTCGCGTAATCCTTACCCCGCAGCATGCAAAAAGGCTCATGATGGCACTAAGGGATAATATCAAAAGATATGAAGAAAGTTTTGGGACTATTCAAGACATTGACGGGGGCATTCCACCATTCCCAATGGGGTTCAGTGGTCCTACAGGGCAGGCTTGATTTATAGCCAAATTTATCTGCGTTATTAAAAAAGCCGGTTTCATTTCTGAAACCGGCTTTAAATTTATATTCAATTAACGATGGTTAATTAAAATTCACCTTCACTGAATTCTTCTCCAAGTTCTTCATCGGTAAGAACTGCTTCGTCGAACTGTCTCATACCTGTACCTGCAGGAATACGTTTTCCTACGATAACATTTTCTTTGAGACCGGCGAGGTCATCGGTAAGAGCAGAGATTGCTGCTGTACTGAGTACCTTGGTCGTCTCTTGGAATGAAGCGGCTGAGATCCAGCTTTCAGTGCCCAAAGAGGCTTTCGTAATACCTTGAAGAATAGGTCTTGAAGTTGCAGGGACAGCAGGACGAGCCGACATGAGTTTCTTGTCGCTTCTACGTAGTGTAGAATTCTCTTCTCTAAGCTGCCTTTCTGTAATAAACTGACCAGCGAAATATTTTGAAGAATCTCCGGCATCTTCAACAAGTAATTTGTCAAAGATTCTGTCATTTTCCTCCAAGAAGGCAAATTTACCTGCTGCTTCTTTTTCTAGGAATTTGGTGTCGCCTGGATCAACAATCTGAACCTTACGCATCATTTGACGGGTAATAACCTCAATATGTTTATCATTGATGGTGATACCCTGTGCACGGTAAACTTCCTGAATACCATCGATTACATACTGCTGTACTGCATTTGGTCCTTTGATAGCCAAAATATCTTGTGGAGTAGTGGCACCATTTGACAAAGAAGTACCGGCACGTACGAAGTCACCTTCCTGTACGAGGATATGTCTTGACAAACCAACTAGGTATTTACGCTTCTGACCGTCTTTAGCTTCAATCATAATTTCGCGATTACCGCGTTTTACGCGACCAAAGCTTATGATACCATCAATCTCGGCAACAACGGCAGGATTGGTTGGACGACGGGCTTCGAATAACTCAGTAACACGTGGAAGACCACCTGTGATATCCTGAATTTTACCCATAGTACGAGGTATTTTAACCAAAGTTTGACCTTCGCTAACCTTGTCATTATCATTAATCATGATATAAGAGCCCACAGGAATGGTATAAGAGCGAAGCTCATTTTCATCTTTATCAACAATTCTTAATACTGGTACCTTACGTTTGTTTTTAGATTCGATAACTACCTTTTGCTCATAACCTGTTTGTTCATCACGTTCTACGCGATAAGTAACACCCTCCTCTACATTATCGAAAACAATGATACCATCATATTCATTGATGATAGATGCATTATAGGCATCCCATTCTGCTATTAAATCACCTTTTTTAATAATATCACCTTCTTTGACATAGATATTGGAACCATACACTAAGTGCGCGGTCGAAAGGACACGGTTATTTTTTGGATCAATGGTTCTCATCTCACCTGTACGCGAAATAACAATTTGTGTCTGCTTGTTTTTATCTTTGTCAAAATAGCTAACTGTTTTAACGCTGTCGAATTCAATCTTTCCGTCAAATTTTGATTTGAGTTCAGATTCTTCAGCAGTATAAGACGCCACACCACCCACGTGGAAGGTACGAAGTGTAAGCTGAGTTCCAGGTTCACCAATTGATTGTGCAGCAATAATGCCAACGGCGTCTCCCATTTCAGTCATACGACCAGTAGCAGGATTTTTACCATAGCACATTGAACAGATTCCATGACGTGCTTCGCAAGTTAATACTGAACGCACTTCAACTTCTTCTATATCTGCATGTTCGATTTCAAGTGATAACTCAGGAGTTATAACATCATCAGCAGATACAATCAATTCTTCAGTTTCCGGATGGAAAATATCATGTAATGGATAACGTCCTTCGATACGCTCTGACAAAGGTTGAACGATTTTATCGTTTTCAATCAATGCAGTTACCGTAATACCGCGAAGTGTGTTACAATCTTGTATATTGATTACAACATCTTGAGCAACATCCACAAGACGACGTGTAAGATAACCCGCATCGGCAGTTTTCAATGCCGTATCCGCAAGACCCTTACGAGCACCGTGAGTTGAAATGAAGTATTCCAAAACCGATAGACCCGCTACGAAGTTCGAAAGGATTGGATTTTCAATGATTGCACCTCCAGTATCACCAGATTTACGAGGTTTAGCCATCAGACCACGAATTCCACAAAGCTGTTTGATCTGTTGTTTAGAACCACGTGCACCAGAGTCCAACATCATATAAACAGAGTTAAAGCCTTGTTTATGTGTTGACAACTCCTTCATCAACGTAGTTGTAATTTTATTGTCCGCCTGTGTCCATTCGTCGATAATCTGGTTATAACGTTCATTATTGGTGATAAGACCCATGTTATAGTTATCCCAGATTTCATCTACAGTACTATGAGCTTCGCCCAAAACCTCTTCACGATTGGAAGGATTGAGTAGGTCACTCAGGTTAAATGACAAACCGCCACGATAAGCCCAGAAGAAACCAAGATCTTTGATATCATCCAAAAACTTAGCCGCTGTTGGGAAGTTAGTCTCCTTTAGGATGTAAGCAATTACAGTTTTGAGGTTCTTCTTCGAAAGTAACTCATCAATGTAAGGGAGTGTTTTAGGTACAACCTGATTAAAGATGATTCTACCTACAGTAGTTTCAATACGTTTTGTGCTGTAAGTTCCATCTCCATTTGGATGCTGTACCCTTACAGTTACATAAGCATGTAACTCAACCTGACCTTCATTGTGTGCAATAATCGCCTCCTCAGCAGAGTAGAATTTACGCCCCTCTCCTTTTACGATCACACCATCAATTGATCTTTTACCCTTAGTGATATAGTACAGTCCCAAAACCATATCCTGTGAAGGAAGGGTAATCGGTGTACCATTCTGAGGGTTAAGCATATTATGTGATGAAAGCATCAAAATCTGAGCTTCCAAAATGGCTTGATTACTTAGTGGTACGTGAACAGCCATCTGGTCACCGTCAAAGTCGGCGTTGAACGCTGTACATACCAATGGGTGAAGTTGAATCGCTTTTCCTTCGATAAGTTTAGGTTGGAAAGCTTGAATAGACAAACGGTGTAGTGTCGGAGCACGATTTAGCATCACCGGATGGCCTTTCAAAACATTTTCCAATATATCCCATATAATTGGATCTTTTCTGTCGACCAATTTCTTGGCAGACTTCACTGTTTTAACAATACCTCTTTCAATAAGCTTGCGTATAACAAATGGCTTGAATAATTCAGCTGCCATATTTTTTGGAATACCGCACTCGTGAAGTTTTAAGGTAGGTCCAACAACAATTACCGAACGACCAGAATAATCTACACGTTTACCAAGTAGATTCTGACGGAAACGGCCTTGCTTACCTTTTAGTACATCACTCAAAGACTTAAGCGCACGTCCACCCTCAGCTTTAACTGCATTTGATTTACGTGAGTTGTCAAAAAGTGAGTCTACCGCTTCCTGAAGCATGCGTTTCTCATTACGAAGAATTACTTCAGGTGCCTTGATTTCTAAAAGTCTTTTCAGACGATTGTTACGTATAATTACTCGGCGATAAAGATCGTTCAAATCGGAACTTGCAAAACGACCGCCATCGAGTGGAACTAATGGACGGAGTTCTGGTGGAATAACAGGTAGATAGTCTACTACCATCCATTCAGGTCTGTTATCCATGTTACGTTGACCTTCACGGAAAGCCTCTACAACACGAAGTCTTTTGAGTGCTTCGAGTTTTCTTTGTTGAGAATTCTCGTGAGCTGCTTTGTGACGGAGGTCATAAGATAGTTTTTCCAAATCAACTCTGTGCAACATGTCGCGAATTGCTTCAGCGCCCATTTTTGCTACGAATTTATTAGGATCTTCATCAGGAAGCATTTGATTCTCCTTGGGGAGCATATCAATAATGTCCAAGTACTCTTCTTCAGTAAGCAAATCTTTTTCAACACTTCCGTTGATACCTCTTTCAGCTATTGCACCAGCCTGTATTACAACATAGCG
>CANETR010000107.1 GCA_947441325.1 Saprospiraceae bacterium | reverse complement strand
GCCACTAATTTTTATGTGACCTTCGCCGCCCGGAAAGATGAAGCTTTCGAAGCTCATTTCCTCGCCCATGTAGGGGTTAAAATTTCTGTCTAAATTTAGATACATAGCTTTATGTTTTGATGAAAATTGATACTTAGTTTACTATATAAGCAAAGTTAAAAGGGAAAAGTTCAATTATTGAGTAATTTTTTGTGAAAATATATAAATAAGTTAAATGTCTGTATTAAAAGTTTTAAAAAATAAAAAATAAAAAACGGGCTGACCTTTGCAAAAAAGGTCAGCCCGTAAATACTTAAAATCAATAATTTATTTATTTACTGACAATTTTAAGGTCGTATTTAAGTTGCCACTTCTGAGGCGAATGAAGTACATACCTGCGCTCAATTTATCCAGCTCAATTGCCTGACGGAGGGTGCCAGCAGGCATAATTTGATTGCTGATTACTTTGCCATCGACAGCTATAAGCTGAAGTTCAGTATCAGATTTCAGTGGATTATTGAAGTTGAGCACAGTAGCATTATTTGCAGGGTTAGGAAGCAGATTTGCCTCAATTGTTCCTTCGATCACAGTAGTGCTGTTGATATTTACATTGATTGTTGTTGCATATTGGCAATTTATATTGCCATTAACAATGAGCGAAACCACATAAGTGCCCGATTGATTGTAGCTATGCTGCGGGTTTTGGTCTGTTGAACTGCTGCCATCGCCAAAATTCCATGCCCAGCTCGTAGCGGCATTGGAAGCATCGCTGAACAGAACATCCAAGCCATTTGCACTATAGTTAAAATAAGCTCCTTCAACTGTTACATTTACTGGAGTTCTTGGACTGCGGCAGGCAGCTTCTGCAACTTCCCAATCGTAGAGATAATACCAGAAGGTTGAAGCACTTGTTGTTGCCGAAGAGCTTGTAATGCTAATAAGATTTGGAATCGTATAAGGATAGGATGCTCCTGCATTGTTTCTGTAGAGGTTTACATTACTGGCGCCTAAGCTGTAAACGCCTGGTCCTGGCACCTCAAGATTAAGCGTAACGCGCTGCTGACCTGCAGCAAGATTTACAGTTACTGAATCCACTTTTGTACCGCTTGCATTGCTTCCATTCCAAATATAGAATGTTCTTGGTCCGGCAGATCCTGCATCTGTCCAGGCCGACAAAATCGTAAGCGCCTTGCTTGCTGTAAAGTTTTGAGCACCTGTAAAGGCATTGTTATGGTATCCGCCAGTACCAATTGTACCATTGAGCGGACCAACCTGTTGGGCTGGGAAGAAAATAACATTTTCAGCAAAAAAGCTGCTGTTGGATGTTAAAACGCCACTAATGAAAGTAAGTCCAGTGTCAATAGCAGTACCATTTGCATCGTACCAAACAATATCACCGCTTGCTGTACCATTCAAGGTAGCAGTCTGTCCGGCACAAATTGTGGCATCGCTTACTGAAGGCAGAGCTGGCAGACTGATATTTACAGTTGCAGTAGTGCTGTCTGCACCCAGATTATTCGATACAATTAAAGTTACCGTATAAGTGCCACTGCTATTGTAAGTGTGAACGGGATTTCTAGACGTAGAACCGTTGCCATCGCCAAAGTTCCAGTTCCAGGTCTGTGGCGTGTTGGTCGATTGGTCTGTAAAAGAAACCGTTCCACGGCAGCTAGAGCTGAGCGTATTGTTGAAAACAGCATTTGGTAAAGCAGTTGCTATCTGACAGAAAGATGGAAGGTCAAAAGCCTCGGTCTGATCGGATCTGCTGCCCGAACTTCCCTGATTGGCACTAAAACCAAGACCTCTGCGTGCGAAAACTTCCCAAATAAGGCATTGATTGGCACCACCATAAAGTATAGAATCAGCAGCCAAAATGGCATTGCGACCATCGACAAAACCGGGGCTGCAAGGCTGCAGTTTCAATCCGTCAATGACCAATTGCATGGTTTTATTGTTACCGCCGTTTCCGTTGAATAAATCGGGATTGAAACCATAACGGTCGATCATTGCCCAATTGAGGTCCCAAAGCATGGTACACCATACAAAACCGATACCGTGTGGCTCTGATACGTTGGCGGTATTATTCACATCGTCATAGGTGAAGGGATTCACAGTCATATCGGTACAATAAGGTGCATTGCGAATGCCACCACCTGTTACAGGCTCGCCCGATGCATAAGTGCCAATTCCGCGGGCATCAGTTGCCGTATCGCCAGCTTCCATGGTCATCATTAGACCGAAAAAGTCAGACCATCCTTCGCCCATTTGCTCGGCGTTATTCAAACAGTTTGAATTTGAAGGCCCACCTGTGAGACGGGTCGAAATTCCATGGCCATATTCGTGGGCAATCACCACATTGTCGAAATCGCCATCTTTGTCCACGTTTGGATTTTGGTCAACAATGGTAACATTTACAGTCTGTCCATTTGCAAGCTGTGCAGCAAGCGCAGCACCATTTACATCGGAAACCATAATGGAAGGAATGGTTATTGTTGGATCTGTACCACCCATATTGATAGGTGCGCCTGCAGCATTATTCACAACTATTACAGCCAAAGCACCCGCTGCCTGAGCATTGGCTACTTTTATTGCGAAATTACAATTGCCCCTGTAAACCAAGGCTATTTTTCCACTTACAGTTGCGGCATTTGCAAAAGCAGTACAGCCGTCATTGGTTGGTGCAGTGCCATCGTCGGCAAGTACAAGATTTGCAGTGATAGGAGTGGTGGGAACACCTGGGCCAAAAGCCGCCTGTGTTGCTGTGTAAACACCAGCAATTGTTGAAGGACTGTTAACGGTGAGTAAATTTGTGGCTCCAGCGCCTCCGCCAGTCCAAAGGTACATTTGCATGCGTGGATTAGTTCCATCTGTAGGAGTGGCAAAGTTGGCATTGTTTGTTCCGCCACCATCTTGTGCTTCTGCGTTTACATAATCATTAGCGAGGCCACCTCTACCATAGTTGTTTTGCTGAAAATTTCCGGCAGCTTCTGTGAATCCGTAGCGATACCACATGTCATGCATCAGATTATTCCAGTAAAAGAGGTTCGTAATGGCAGCATCTTCATTAGTTTGTGGTGCAAGTGTGAGATTGAGCGGAAAATCGAAATTTAAGGCAGCTGTTCCATCAGGAGAGTAGCCCGCTGCATCATCATCGTTTCTGTCTTCATAGGCAAATACATTATTACCACGGGTAATTGTAAATTCTGCACCGTTAGCGCCATTGGTATCGTGCCATCCATAAGGTGAGGCAAGGCTGTCTCTTGGATTAACTTTTAGAGATCTTACACCATGGTTGGGACTTTCTACCGGTTCGGCAAAAACTCTATACTGTTCAGGCAGCATTGAATTTGAGTTTAAGCTGCTCAGATTAACACTATTGTTGGCTCGGTGTTTCGGATTACTGCATTTGCCAAATTGATCATGGTCGAAATTACAACTGATAACCCAATCAACCTTATCCAATATTTTTCCGCTTTGAGCATCAACGCGAAGCGACCACCAATGTTTTGAATCTTTTTGATAAATACTCAAATCCCATGCAAGTAGCAGTTCTCCCTCAGGTCCTGGCTGATACACAAGTTTTACAGGTATATTTTCTTTTGAAATGCCCGCATTGCTGAAAATAAAATGTTGGTTACTGATCGGCTCCAAAGCTCTTGGAGTTTCAGTCAGATTCAGGTTTAATTGTGCTGCAGCAGACCTAATAGCTTCAATTGGCGTTATTGAAGCAGTATTGCTGTTTACTTTTGAGCTTATATTTCTTTGCAATCGATCGCCCATTCCGATTACGCTGCCATTTTTGATGTTAAAATTTGCAACAGCGTTGTATATTTCTATGCCATTGATTTTTTGTCTGATGTAAATATGACTCACTCCATTGTGTGCTGAACTGTAATTGTCATAAATTACCCAATCCTGAATATCGCTATCTTTTAATTCCAGCTGAGTTTTGTTTTCATTCAGAAAATTTCTGATGAGGGCCTCGTTTTGAGCAAATAAAGACATTGCCGGCAATAGGAGCAGGAACAATGTCAGCATTTTTTTTGAATAGTTAATTGACATAGAAAGGTTTGGTTGAGTTGAAATTTGCTAATAGATTAAGTTATGCAAAATTTAATTATAAGTTTTTTGTAGTATGTGGTAGTATATTTTGTAAAGGTAAAAACTTTGCCTAAGTTTAGAAATAATCAATCTGATTTAATTGTTTAAAAATTGTCAGAAATATAAAAAAAGCCTACATTTACAAGAGAATTTGTGTGCTAGGCCTAATTTATTTCTTAACCAAAATAAAAGCAATAAAATGAGTATTTTTAAAGAATTTAAGGAATTTGCCATGCGTGGCAATGTTGTGGATCTTGCAGTGGGTGTAATTATCGGAGCAGCATTTGGTAAAATTGTAACCTCAGCGGTAAATGACATTCTCATGCCACCAATAGGTGTTTTGCTTGGAGGAGTTAAGTTTACTGACCTAGCCTTTACCATTAAGGCAGCTGCAGGAGAGAATCCCGCTGTAACGATAAACTACGGGAATTTTATTCAGGTAGTTATTGATTTTCTTGTAGTGGCACTAATTATTTTTATGCTGATTAAAACTATAAATTCTGTTCAACGCAAAAAAGAAGAGGCACCTGCTCCAAATCCAGAACCAACTGATGAAATTAAACTTTTGGGAGAAATAAGGGATTTGTTAAAAAAATAATAATCTTATAAAGTCGGAGTTTGCTCCGACTTTATTTTTTTTCGGCCAATTCCAAATCCGAAAAATTTACTGTCTCCCTGAACCATAGTTTTTTGTAGGCGTCTGTAATAAGAAAGCTCAATTTTTTTTGCTCCCAATCAATCTCAATTGTACCAAAATTGAAAAGATCACAGGCTTTGCCTACACGGTTTTTATTTGGTTCAACATGCGGCCAGTCCCTGTTTAGCCCGCTCGAAGTGAGGTCATAAATCGGGAACAATCCCTCGCTTTGAATCTTTGAAAGCTCGGCATAGTGCACATCGCCACTGATGAAAAATAAGTGCTCAGCTTGTTTTTCTTTGATAAGTTTTAGCATTTTTTCTCTTTCAAGTGGAAAATTTGCCCAAGACTCATAGCCATTGTATTCAATACCAAACTGTGTTGAACTGCCAATAATTCTCAAATCTGCTGGTTTTTCAAGCTCTGATGCCAACCATTTCCATTGTGCATCCCCTAAAATTGTTGCAGATTTATCGTTATTTGGGCGGTAGTCGTTGCGATAAGGTTTGCCATTGGCGCGCAATAATTTACTTCTGAAAGTTCTGGTGTCAAGTAGGATTATTTGAATTTTTTTTCCTTCAGGTCCAAGATAGTAGGAGGTATAAATTCCCTCATGTTTGAATCGATCAGAATCTTTGGGCTCGCCCCAAAATTCAAGAAAAATTCTCTTTGAATTTTCCTTTTGAGGGTATTCCTTTCCGGCATCATTGGCCCCATAATCGTGATCATCCCAGGTGGCTATAATTGGGCAGGTTTCAAAGAGTTTTTTGAAAGAAGCCCGAGCGCAAAGTTTACTGTACTTTGTTGCCAAAACCTTCATATTTTCTGTGTCGCCATAAATATTGTCGCCCAAATAAATGAATAGATCGGGTTTGTTGTCAACAATCACATCGAGGGCGAGAATAGGATTGTCCTGAGATTGGCAAGAACCAAATGAGATTTTACTTAAGGCATTAGCACCAAAGGGTAGGGGATAATTTTTACAACTCAATAATTCTTCAACGCCATTCACCGCCAGCTTTTTTGAACTAGAACAAGCGCTAAAAATTAAAATTGAAAAGCATATAAGGATCTTAAATATTATATTCATTTTTAATGACTTAGAAACTATGGTTGAATTGTTTTTAATTAAGAACCCTAAGATAGGGTTTATACAGCCCAAAAAACAAATTAATCTGTTGTTAAAGAATTTTTAGTTGGCAAAATTCTGTTAATTGGTTTTGTTAAAATTGAAATATTTTTGGTGGATTTTATTTCAACATAAAATAATTTGAAGATTATGGAGTTTTACTTTTCAAAAATTGGTTTTATTAAATCTATTGTTTAATTTTATCGTAAATTCTTAAAATTCCTTACATGAACAGTATTCCCATTCTTACGCCTCTTGAACTCAAAGTTATGGATGTTCTTTGGAAACTTAATAAAGGTTTTGTCAAAGACATATTGGAACATTGGCCCGAAAGCCCCGCGCCAGCTTACAATACAATTTCAACGATTGTCAGGATTTTACAAGATAAAAAGGGCTGCATCGGCCATATTGCTCACGGCCGCACACACGAATACGTTCCGCTAATCAGTAAAGATGAATATCAAAAAGCATTTATAAATATTGCTGTTGAGAAAGTTTTTGCAGGATCGGTCAGCTCTTTGTTATCCACACTCATGGGAAATGAAAAAGTAAGTATGGATGAATTGGCTGAATTGCGAAAAATTATTGACAAAGGCGGAGAATCCGAATAATTTGACTGCTGATTTTTTCAGCTAAATCATTTGATATGATAGCATATTTTTTGCTTTCCGCACTGCTTTTAACAGTTGGAATGCTGTTTTATTCACTAATATTCAAAGAAAGGGTTTCAGCTCATCAGGCTAAATCCCTGTTGATGCTTTTATTAGTGTTCAGTTTGTCAGCGCCTTATTTTGTACCCGGTTTACCCAATTATTCAAAAATGCTGAGCGAGGGGAAAGTATTTTATGAGGATTATACCGATTGGAATGTTGTAGATATCAATGATAAAAAATTGATAGAATGTTACAATAAAGCGGCAAACAGCAAGGATATTTGCGATTGCGAAATTATTCAAAAAGCAGCTAAGGTTACCTTTACTTACAATCCGCTGTATAATTTTTTTATGAAATACGGCTGGTATTTAATTGTAGCTTTTTACACAATTTCTGCT
>CANETR010000106.1 GCA_947441325.1 Saprospiraceae bacterium | reverse complement strand
ATGACAGATTTCGAAGCTTTTTATGAACAATACAAGAATCTGGTTTTTAACCTGAGTCTGCACTATGTTCAAAATCGTGAAGATGCCGAAGAAATCACTCAGGACATTTTTATCACTGTTTATGAAAAGCTGCCCGAATTCAGAGCAGAAGCCAAAATTTCAACCTGGCTATACCGAATCACGGTAAATCGTTGCATCGATTTTGAGAGAACCCGAAAAAGAAAAAAGCGCTTTGCTTTTATCAGTTCTATTTTCGGACAAGACAATAATATAATGATCGAGGTCCCTGAATTTAATCATCCGGGCATAATTATGGAACAGCAGGAAGAGATGAAGCAAATATTTTATGCCCTCAATCGCTTGCCTGAAAGGCAAAAAACTGTTATTATCTTATTAAAAATTGAGGAAAAATCACAGGCAGAAACTGCTGCAATAATGGGCATTGGCATCAAAGCAGTGGAATCGCTTTTCCAAAGAGCTAAAAATAATTTGTCAAAAAATTTGAATAATAGCGAAGGCTGAAAAAAAAATAATCGTCATATATCTATATAGTTTTATCAGTCATGATGTTCGAAAAATTTAAACAGATACAAAAATCGGAAGTTTCTCCCTTTCTTTTTACCCGAATAGAACAAGGTATAAAGAACAGGCAGGGCCAAAAAATTTCTGCAAAAACGGCTATAGCAGCATTGGCATCGATCAGTCTTTTACTTTTGCTAAATCTTGCCGCCATCAATTCAGGCAAAAGCCAGCAAAGCGATACCTATAATTCTACTTACACCAATTCATTATATGAATAAGAAAACACTCAACAGAATCATCATAGCTGTACTGCTTACATCGAACCTGATTTTATTGGGCTTTATCTTCTTTTCCAGGCCCCCTCGCCCACCAATGCCCAAAGAGGTGATAATTAAAAAACTTGGCTTTGACAAAGACCAAAAGGCTGAATACTTGCAGTTAACAAAAGTGCATCATGAGGCTGTTATGGCCTTAGAATCGAAAATAAAAGAAAAGAAAAAGGAGCTCTACAGCACCCTAGCAAATGCAAATGGGAATACTAATGTTGACTCATTGGCAAAGGCTATTGGGCAAATTCAAACAGAAATTGAGCACACACATTATTCACATTTTACAGCAATAAAAAACCTTTGTCGCAAAGAACAGCTCCCTGCATTTAATGAATTGAGCAAAGAATTGGGTGATTTATTTTTCAGACATCGAAAGAAGAAAAAATGAAAGCATTGCTGATACTTTTTTTCCCTTTTGTCGCATTTGCTCAAGAATCACAGATTCGATTTAAACTTAGTTTCAATGATCAGGAAATTGAAATTGGAAAAACCTATCTTTTTGAAAACAGGGATGTAAATATTGACAATCTTAAATTTTACATTTCGAACCTGCAAATCATATTTAAGAACAAAATTGTTTTCCAAGATTCCCTTCCTGCCAGACTTGTAGATATTGAAAATAAAAGCAGCCTTTCGATAAATTTAAAGGAAAAAATAAAGTTCGACAAAATAGTATTCAATCTTGGGGTTGATAGTTTAATCAATGTTTCTGGCGCTTATGGCGGCGATTTAGATCCAACAAAGGGGATGTACTGGACCTGGCAAAGCGGTTATATCAATTTCAAACTCGAAGGAACTGACCCCCTTTGCAAAAGCCGTCATCAAAAATTTCAATATCATTTGGGCGGTTATGCAGCACCATACAATAGCCTTCAGCAGATTAGCCTGAAATTGGATAAAAAATCAACAAGAGCCGAGATAAGATTGCCAATTGATCTGTTTCTAAAAGCGGTAAATCCTCAAAATCAGTCAGAAATTATGTCGCCTGGCAGTAGAGCTGTTGAACTTTCGGCCATATTAAAACAATTATTTGTTGTAAAATCATGGTAAAAACGATTTTCATATTTTGCATATTGGCTATTTTTACCATGGCACTGAGCAATACGAACTATCGTTTTGAAAAACCGGCACATTTCCCCGAAGCGCTTTATGATTTTAGTAAAAATCCCCTGAAACCCGAAATTATCCAACTTGGTAAAATACTTTTTTACGATCCGATTCTATCAAAAGATAGTAGCATTTCCTGCGCTAGCTGCCACTCCCCTTTTAATGCCTTTGCCCATACCGACCATGACCTGAGCCATGGCATAAGGGATCAGATTGGTTTTCGCAATGCCCCAGCGCTTTTTAATCTGGCCTGGCAATCGACTTTTATGTGGGATGGAGCCGTGAATCACCTCGATATGCAAGCACTCGCTCCTATCAGTAGTCATAAGGAGATGGATGAGGACATTTCAAACATTTGTCTTAAACTTTCTGGGTCAGATAAATATCTAGATTTGTTCGATAAAGCATTCGGAAACAATAAAATAAGTGGCGAAAGCGTGTTGAAGGCGCTCTCTCAGTTTCAGCTCACTTTAGTCTCTGCTGAATCGAAATATGATTCTGTTATTAGCAATCTAACAGTTTTTAGCGCTCAAGAAAAAAAGGGCTACGAGCTTTTTCTAGAACATTGCAACAGTTGCCATACTGAACCGCTTTTTAGCAATTTTCAATTTGCCGACAATGGATTGCCGATCGATACTACACTAAATGATTTTGGAAGAATGAAAGTGACCCAAAACAAGGCTGATTCGCTTAAATTTAAAATTCCTTCGCTGCGCAATCTTCAGTACAGTTATCCTTACATGCACGATGGTCGCTTCAAAAAACTATCAGAGGTGTTGAATCATTATGTTAAAGGAATTGAAAACAGACCAGGTCTGGCCACAGAATTAGAAAACCGAATACCACTTAGTTCCACTGACAAAGTTGACCTGATTGCTTTTTTACTGACATTGAATGATAAAAATTTTGTTTTCAATAAGGAATATGGTTTTCCTAAATTTGATAAATAATTTTTATTTTCGTTAGAAGGATTACTAATAAACAATCGTCTAACAATTTTCAAGACTCAAAAACTAATCATTTTCGAGCTGAAAGCTTTCGGGATAAAACTCATACTAAACTCCAATTTAACATGAAAAAAAATCTTATTCTCTTATTTTCGGCCTTGTCAATTGCCGGAGCAAATGCACAGAGTCCTGCGATAACTTCCTGGCTTCAAAACAATACCATACTTGGAACTTATTACACATCAGGTAATTCAACGCCTATGTCTAATAACATTCCTGCAAATGTTCAGACAGTACAGTACTCCACAAATTTTGTTTATGTAAGTACTAACGGCATTCCAACCTATCCTACCGGGCCATTCCTGGACGGAAATCCTTCTCAGTCCTCTGACCAGAATGCCATTTTTAAATTCCCATTAACGCCGGTTCAAAACACTGGCACGCTAACCTCTACAACTGGTGGAAATATAGGCGTTTTTATTAACGGTGTTGCTTTATTTGATTATCGCGACGGGGTAGCCTGGAATACAACGGCAAATACCTTATGTGGTCCGCTACCTGGAATGTCACAATGCCCAGGTGGCCCTGGCACATCACAATCATGGAATCGCGATGCAGTTCCTGCCGAAAAAGGTGGATTTGATTGCGCCAAAGGACATCCAGCCAATGGCAATTACCACCATCATCAGAATCCATCTGCATTTAAATTGGACCGCACAGTTATTTCGACCGTTTGTAATCTTTACGATTCTGATGGTTTGTATGTAATAGATAGCACTACACATTCTCCGCTAATAGGTTTTGCCTATGATGGTTTCCCAATTTATGGTGCCTATGGCTACAGAAACACAGATGGAACAGGTGGAATTGTACGCATGAAATCGGGATATCAGTTAAGAAACATTAGCACAAGAACTGTGTATTCAAATGGTACAGATGTTCCTGACGGTCCTGCTGTTAGCACAACTTATCCACTTGGTTACTTCAGAGAAGATTATGAATTTGTATCCAGTACAAGTTCCGATGTTTTGGATGTTCACAATGGCCGTTTTTGTGTCACTCCTGAATATCCAAATGGCACTTACTGTTATTTCGCAACTGTCGATGCAAATTGGAATTCAGCTTATCCTTATGTCGTGGGTCCAACTTTTTACGGAGTCTATGCCAACAGAAAGGTAACGAGCATTACAGAGACAGTTACAACTTATACCCCAGCGGCAACTGGCATCAGCGAAGCTGAATTTAATAATTTGGATATCAATATCTTTCCAAATCCTGCATCAGACTTGATTGCAGTACAGGTTGGTTCCTTGGTAAAATCTGATTTGCAAATAAGCCTTTATGATATGTTGGGTCAAAAATTGGCTTCAAGCTCAATCAGTGCAGGACAAACCATCTCATTTTTTGACACTCAGACACTGTATGATGGCATGTACATTATAACAATTGAAAATGGCCAAAATGTTTTTAGCAAAAAGGTAGTAATAAAAAAGGATTAGAATTTGTATGTTGTAAGCTTGAAGACCCTTATCTACATGTCAGATTTGGGTCTTTTTTATTTTAACATTCATCAAAAGCAACTATTTATAAATATTATGAAAAATAACATAATATGTATAAAGCTAATCTGCCTGAAAGATAATTCGGCATTGACCTGAGATTGCAAATTCTAATTTTATATAAATATAAAAATAAAAACGGCCACCTTTTTGTATTTTTTACAAAAAGTCATATTTTTAGGCTATCAAAACAACCGCTTATGAAAATATTTCAATTTTTAACGCTCTTTCTAGTCCTTTTATCTTTCAGTGCTTTTGGACAAACCAAAACTCTAAAGGGAAATGTAAGTGATGAGAATAATCAGGCGCTACCAGGCGTTTCTATTATTATCAAGGGAAGTCAAATAGGTACAACAACCGATATTGAGGGAAATTATACACTAGAATACGACAATAATCCTGAAATCATTCTTGTATTTTCCTATGTGGGCTATCAAAGCCAGGAAATTCTGCTTGCAGGAAGAACTGAACTCAGCATTTCAATGAAGCCCGATGAAATCATGAAAGATGAGATTGTAGTCATTGGATATGGTCGGGCAAAAGCTAAAGAACTCACTGGTGCCAGTTCAAGAGTAAAGGGTGAAGATCTTGAAAAGATGAATATGTCGCGAGTAGATCAGGCATTGCAGGGCAAAGTGGCGGGTGTAAGTATCAATACCAATTCAGGTTCTCCGGGAGGTTCATCCAGTATCAGAATAAGAGGTCTTTCAACCTTTGGCGATAATGATCCGCTTATTTTGGTCGATGGCGTCATTTATGATTCAGAAGGACTCAATGCACTTAATCCAAATGACATCGAATCCATCAATGTGTTAAAAGATGCTACTGCTGGTATATATGGTGTGAGAGCAGCAAATGGAGTCATTATTATTGAGACCAAGAAAGGGGTGCTCAATTCTAAACCTAAATTTGAATTTTCAACCTATGTTGGTTTTCAACAGACCGCAAAAAAATTGAACCTGCTCAGTGCCGAGGAATACGCCGTTATAAAAAATGAAATGTTTGGTACTGCCGGTCAGCCATTGCCTTTCAACAATACGGGTTTGGGCATCGGTACAAATTGGCAGGACAGTATTTTTTCATCTGTTCCCATACAAAACTACAGTTTATCGATGAGTGGTGGTTCAAAATCCACCCGCTATTCATTGGGCTTGACTTATTACAATCAGGATGGTATTGTAGGCAGAGAAAAGGCTCACTTTTCGCGTTATAATGGTAAAGCAAATATCAGTTCAGATCTGAATGAGCGTTGGCAGTTGAATTCTGTGTTGCTGTTCTCAAATGAATATCGCAAAGGATTACCCGAAAACGGAATTGGCTCGGTGCTGTATAATACCATCAATGCTTTCCCAAATGAACCAATCAGAACACCGGATGGCAACTATAGCTATTTGGAAGAAGTAGCCGACATTATCAATCCAATTGCTCAAGTTGAAAACACCTACAATTTTACATGGGCTAATAAATTTGTGGGCAAAGAGGAGCTTCAGTACAAAATCACAAAGAATTTATTTTTCACCAACAGGCTGAATTATAATTTTGCAATTGTCGATACTAAAGTGTTTTCTCCCTTGGCATGGTACGGAACCGGCAAATACGCCAATACTGCTCTTAATGCCAATCTGGATGCACCTCAGGTAGAAATTGCTGACAATGTTTTTGTAGAAAGAGGTTCCTCTGTTTTTGAACAACGTGCCACTTATACTGACTTGAACTACGAGGCTTTCTTAAATTACGAGCAAAATATTGATAGTCTGCACAAGATTAAAGCCACAGGCGGTATCAGTGTTTTTCACCGAAAGGGTAATGCACTGAACGGTACAGCCTTTAATATTCCCAATAACTCCATAGAGTTTGCCGACATATCGGCCAATACCGCTGCTGGCGGATACTTAAACAATACAGGTTCATTTGAATTTACAGAAAGATTGCTTTCTGCCTTCCTCAGAGCCGAATATGCCTACAAATCTAAATACCTGGTTTCGGGAATCCTTCGCTCGGATGGATCCAGCAAATTTGGTAAGAACAACCGTTATGGCTATTTTCCTACTATATCTGGTGCATGGCTTATCTCAGAAGAAGATTTTTTCAAGAGCAAATTTATCGATTTTTGCAAATTGCGTTTGAGCTATGGTATTTCGGGTAATGACCAGATTGCCAATTTTGCTTATCGTGCCTTGTTAAATGGCGAAGGTGTCTATGTTTTCGATGATGTTATCACCACAGGTGTGGCGCTGGGCAGAGCATCTAATCCGGATTTGAAATGGGAAACTACCGGACAGTTCAACGCAGGATTGGATCTTACCTTTTTCAAATCACTCGACTTGACGGTAAATTATTTTATCAAAAATACCTATAATTTGCTTTTCCAGCCTGATGTATCTGCCGTGATAGGTTCATATGGCCCGGGCGGTGCAGCTCCTTTTATTAATGCAGGAAATGTAAGCAATAAAGGATTTGAAATTGAATTGGGTT
>CANETR010000105.1 GCA_947441325.1 Saprospiraceae bacterium | reverse complement strand
GAAAGATTTGAAGATAATTTGATAATTTGATAATTTGATAATTTGATAATTTGATAATTTGATAATTTGATAATTTGATAATGATTTCAAACTCTAACTTCTAACTTCTTCTCGTCCAAAAGACGAGACTGATTTCAAATATATCCTGGAAGACAAGTCCATTAAAATCAAAAAAGCCCGCAAATGCGGGCTTTTTTATTGATATTTCTCTACAAATTGCTGTTAAAATTTTACTCTGATAGCAGCCTGAAAATTTCTGCCAGGAGCATTGATACCACTTGCAAATGTTCTATATTGAGTGTCTAAAATATTTTCAATGCCTATTTGCAGCATGATTATTTTATTAATCTTATAAGAAGCATTCAGATTTATGGTAAACCATGCAGGCATACCAAGCGGAGTGGCATATTGCTCATTATCTTCCCCGTTCAGGAAATAATCTTTCAATCTTTTCCAGCCATTATACAAGCTGAATACTTCTGCACTAAATTTTTTATTAACAAAGGACAAGGATCCACGCAATAGCAAAGGTGGTATATGATCAAGCGGAATATCGGTACTGTCGGTTTTGATTCTACCATAGTTGTAATTAGCACTCAGGTTAAGAAAAAGATTGCCAACTATTCTACCGCTGAATCGGGAACTAAAACCAACTATATATGCCGCTTTTTTATTCTGATTAGCATAAACAGCACTATTTACTCCGTCATAAAGCAAAGAATCTGCACCATTGAAGCTGAACTTATCTACTAATACAATATCGAAAAAGTCGCTGTAATAAACCGAGCTTTCAAGCTTAAATCGCTCAACAAAAATATTACTTATCCCTAATTCATAGCTGATAGTTTTTTCGGGGCGCAAATTTCTATTGGGGACAATTACAGCACCTGGTGCCGATTCAAATATTTTACTCAAATCATCTACATTAGGCACCCTGAAGCCACTCGATACCATCGCAGAAAGCTTTAATTCGTCGCGCAACGTAAATACCAGGCCAGCACTTCCCGAATATACTGGCGTCTGTTGTCTGATATCATTATATGGCAAATTGAACATGACTTCATTGTTGGAAATCGTAGAATTCAAGATTGAATAACCTAATCTGAGTCCATCAACTAAGGTCAACTGTTCATTAATTTTCCAATTATGCGAAAAATAAAGCGCAAAATGATTGAGGTTATTTATTCCATCAGGGTATCTGCTACTAATAACTGCAGTGGTATCAGTAAAAATATCCGTTTTAAATGCCGTTGATTTTAATAGATTAACCTGAATGTCATAACCAAAGCGAAGTTCATGCTTACTCAAGGTTTTCTTAAAATCGAGATTCGATCCAATAACCTGAACATATTCGATTCTACTATTGAGGAAAGCATTCCCAAAGTTTCGAGTATGCCTGCTTTCTATAAGATATTGATAATTCAATCCGAAATGGAGCGACTCAAAAAATAGGTTTGGATTTCGATAATTGAGGTCATATGCAGCCAACAAACGAGTTTGGGGCCCATAATACCATTCTGCAAATTTTAATCCTGTTGAAGCCGACAAATCGGTTAGTCTGTCATATCTCGGTACATCTGTAGAATTTGACAACTGTAAATTCAGACCATGGGTCAAATTATCTAATTGTTTGAATATAAACTTCTGAACTATATCATACTGGCTGTATCCTGAACCTTTTTGCAGCAATGGATTTGAGTTACTAATTACAGTATCCTGTCCGTTTTGGCTTAGTCCAGCATAAATATTTCTTTCTCCATAAGAAGTCTCATAAAATGGGTTTTTGTTTTTACCGGAACTCAAATCTCCAAATCTATTAAAGCTAATAGAACTGAAGGATGCAAATCTGGGTTTACCGAAATTAAAATCGAGATGACCTGAAATTCCATTATTAGCAGAATTGTAAGCAGTCATCGCCGATAAATTAAAGAGCGGAAGCGAATCAACTGCCAATTTTGGCTTTTTTGTAAAAAGATGAATGACTCCTCCCAAAGCATCGCTGCCATAGCGGTTCGATGCTGGTCCGAAAAGCACTTCAATCCGTTCCAGGCTATTAACATCAGTTTTTACGATATCCTGCAAGTGACCAGTTCTGTAAATGAGATTATTCAATCTTACCCCATCTACCACCAAAACAATTCTGCTTGCCTCAAAACCTCTGATGACAGGACTTCCGCCACCCATTTGGCTTTTTTGAACCTGTATGCCGTTGGCAAATAATAAATCAGCGGTATTTAAAGCATTGATTTTTTCAATGTCTTTTTGTTTTAAAATAAACACCTCGCTAGGTACAGTTTTCACCAATTCAACCTCCTTGTTAACAGAGATGACCGCTTCTTCGAAGTTATAAATTTTCAAACTGTCCATTTCTTCCGACTGAGCCTCTGCTGTTGAGCCCAGAAAAAGAAACAACAATAATAGATACACTAATCTCACTATTGGCATAAAGATACTTATTGAGTAGCAAAGACTCATTCAAATATATTATTGGCTTTGCGGGTTCTCCATAGCAAAAATGCTACCAAAATGCTTTTTATTGAAAGTTTAGTTCAATATTAGCAACAATAATCGCCATATTCAGTAAATTTGAGGCTAATTTATAATCATCATGAAAAATAAAATTGTTCTTGTATCGGGAGCCAATTCAGGCATCGGAAAATCAACCGCACTGGCGCTTGCTAAACAAGGTGCTCAGGTTATCTTACAATGCCGCAGCGAAGAACGAGGCGAAGCTGCCAGAAAAGAAATTATCGAGGCGAGTGGAAATGACAACATCGATCTCATGCTTTGCGACCTTGCATCACATGATTCTATAAGACAATTTGCAAAAGAATTCAGAGAGGCTTATGGCCATATCGACGTATTGGTCAATAATGCTGGTGGCATTTTTGGTAAAAAAGAACTGAGCCCCGACAACAGAGAGTACACCATTGGTCTCAATCATATGGGTTATTTTCTGAATACGCATTATCTGATGGATTTAGTTTTGGCCGGAGAAATGAAAAGAGTGGTCAACGTTTCATCTCTAGCACACAAATTTGTAGCTAAAATTGATTGGGACAATCTTGAAGGAGAAAAAACTTTCGGACAGTTTTATCAGTACGGGCTCAGTAAATTATTCAATGTTTACTTTACTACCGAATTATCGAAAAGATATGCATCGGAAGGCATCATCACTAATTGCCTGCATCCTGGAGTAGTAAATACAGGCTTTGGCAACAGCGGCTCTGGCTTCTTCAAAAAACTGGTAGAATTGGGACGAAGATTCCTAACCCCTGCCGATAAAGGAGCTGAGACTTCGGTTTTTCTGGCCTCTGCTCCCGAAGCAACAGCTTTCAACGGACGCTATTTTGCAAATAAAAAGCCTGCAAAACTGAGTAAACTGGCTCAAAATCAGGAAATAGCCGCAAAAGTTTGGGATAAAAGTCTCGAATGGGCCGGAATCAGTGAATTTGGGAAACCTTAAGTTATCTTTTGTAAAAATTCATCAAAATTTAAACTAAAATCACTCAATTACGTATTGGGTTTTATATCTTTGCCCCGACATTTGCAAACCAAAGCCAAAAAACGACGGCAGCGGCTATCAGATAGCATTCAAACACTTATCGTTTCAACCAATTTACATTACAAAAACTATGAGCAAATCACTTGGAAGACACATTTTGGTTGAGTTTTTCGGTTGTACACCCGATATTCTCAATGATGTGATTACTATTGAAAAATCAATGGTTGACGCAGCCAAAGAAGCCAGAGCCACCGTTATCAATTCTACTTTCCACCACTTTTCGCCTTATGGTGTATCGGGTGTTGTAGTTATTCAGGAGAGCCACCTTGCGATTCACACCTGGCCCGAATACCAATATGCAGCAGTGGATATTTTCACCTGCGGCGATGAAGTAAATCCTTGGATTTCATATGATTACCTAAAAAAGGCTTTCGAAGCTGATTATGGTTCCGCTATGGAACTGCTTCGCGGACAGGTTGACCTGATGAAACGCGTAAACATTGACCACCTTATCAAAGAACGTCAGGGTACCGAGGCTGAGCTTTCGCATGAAGTTACTTTCAAACGCGATGTTTGGTTTACCGATAAGGATGAAAATCTTGCATTGTCATTGCGCCATACAGGTGAATTGCTTTACAGAGCAAAGTCTGAATTCCAGACAGTACAGATACTTAACAGCTATGCCTATGGTAAAATGCTTACCATCGACAATCTGGTAATGACCACCGAAAAAGATGAGTTCATCTATCATGAAATGATTTCTCACATTGCCATGCAAACGCATCCAAATCCTAAAAAGGTATTGGTAATCGGCGGTGGTGATGGTGGTACTATTCGCGAACTTTTCCGCTACGATGGCGTAGAAAAAGTTGTCATGGTTGAAATCGATGGCAATGTAGTAGAAGCATGTAAACTGCACCTCCCGCAAATCGCCTGTGAATTTAACAATCCGAAACTTGAATTGCATATCGCCGACGGTATAAAATATGTAGCCGAAGCAGCCAATGATTCTTTCGATGTAATTTTGGTGGATGGTAGCGATCCTGCAGGTCCTGCAGAAGGACTTTTCTCTGAAACTTTCTACAAAAATGTTCAGCGCATTCTCAAGGCCGACGGTGTTTTGGCATTGCAGAGCGAAGGGCCGCATTTCCACAAAAAAGCCTTTGTTGAATTGAATCATTGCTTGAAAGGCATTTTCGGAGCTGACAGAGTAAATACTTACCTGGCGCATATCCCCACCTATCCTACTGGTTTGTGGAGTTTTACCTGTGCTACCAAAGGTAATGTTCACCATTTGAACAGCCTCAACGATGAAGCCGCCAATGCTTTCTCTACAAAACACAACCTCAAGGTTTACGATGCTCAGGTTCACCGCGCAGCCTTTGTATTACCGCCTTTTGTACGTAAAATGCTAAGCTAATTTAAATGACAATATATTTAATGGCTGTCCTCTAAAGACAGCCATTTTTTTTGTATTTTCCTAAAAATATAAGGTTTATGAAAATTGTTTTATTGATACTAATTAACATAATAGCAATTTCAATATTTGCACAAAAGGAAGAATCGGTTTACTACGACAATGGCACTGTTCTGAATTATAAAATAAAAGAAAATAACCCTGATTACTTTCCTAATATCTGTGTAGAATTTGGCGGTTCAATGGGCAGACTTTTATATTCACCATTGGCTTTTAATATGGAAACTGGTCTAAAAATGAAATTCAGAAGCTATGGACTACATGCGGCATACACACAATTGTTAATAAAGGAACTGATGGAGGATGTTCTTTATGCTTCAAATTCCAATAATAAAATAAATAATTATTTTGAATTCAAAACTGGCTTCGATTTAGACATTTGGTCTGGGCTACAGTATAAAAGCAGTAAAATCACCTTAAAAACTACCCAGGTAGGAAATACCCAAATCATATACAGAGTAAGCCAGGACAGCGTTAAAAGAAAAAATTCAATAACATTTCATTCAGGTTACCTAACACATACAGGAGCAATTAGCAATGGCATGAGAAAAAATCAAAGCTATTATCTGACAGATGTAAATGGTTTTGCATTGGTACAAAACAGACCTGATATAGTTGATGCCCCAGCTTATGACCAGAGAGAATGTGTAAATTTTCATACAAATTTGAGGGCCCATCACCTCTATTTTGGTCTAAGTTATAATCTTAAGGAACATATTGTTTCCAAATACAAGTCAAACAGAAGCAACCAATTAAAAACGGGAGGACGTTCATTTGAATGGAGTGTTTACACGCATTTTTTGTACAACTTTCTAAACAAAATTGAACCCTTAAAATTAAACGAAAACGTATATATTTATTCTCCGGTTAATGAAAGACTTTTGTACATCCTTCCAAGTGGAGAATACAATGTAGAACACGGCGGTGAAGGTGGATTTATCTTTTCTCCTTTTGGCTGGAAAATAGGCACTTACCTTCATTTCTCAAATGAAATACATCCTGCGATACCCGCCTCAAAAAGTTTTATTGAAATGGGTGTTTTACCAGGGCTAAAAAATCATTTGAGCTTAGGGGCAGAAACAGATATGGGCAGATTTTATTTTAAAATTGGTGTAATGTTATCAATTGGCTTAAACACTGACAAACTTAAGGTTAAAAGACCCTCATAAAAACACTCCAATAACTTTGGCAAATCATGCCATTGCCGCATTACTTGATTATTCAAAATTAATTTTTGTAATTGTATCGAAAACATTATTAAATTTATACTTTTATAATGTGTACTAACGATGAACAAATTATAATATGGCAAGCATTCAGGCAAATCTGGCAAAATATTTTATTCGACAACTCAGGCAACGCAGTCTTGCATATCTGAACAATATTCAGCAGCTAAGAATAGAACAAGACAAAGCGCTTTCCAGAATCAGACCGCCTAAAAATGTAAATTATAAAACCGAACCCTTTGCCAAATTTTCGGCAGAATGGGCGATTCCTGCTACAGCGCATGGCAACCGGCATCCCGATAAGGTAATTATGTATCTGCACGGGGGAGGTTATGCTATCGGTTCGGCAGCTTCGCACCGAGGTTTGGTGGGCAAAATTGTAGCGGAAACCGGCATACGAGCCCTCAGCCTTGACTATCGCCTTGCGCCTGAACACCCCTTCCCTGCTGCACTCGAAGACAGTGTTTATGCCTACTTGTGGTTGATGGACAAGCATGGCTACGATGCCAACGACATTATTATCATGGGTGATTCGGCCGGTGGAGGACTCTGCCTCTCTACCCTCTTGAAGCTGAAGGAAATGGGCTTGCCACAGCCCCTTGCAGCTTGTGTAATTTCACCATGGACCGACCTGAGCCTGAGTGGCGACAGTATGGAAACCCACAGCGATAAAGACCCGCTACTGATGCCCGAACATGCAAAAAAATGGGCCAAATGGTACCATGCAGAGATGGATGCCAATCAT
>CANETR010000104.1 GCA_947441325.1 Saprospiraceae bacterium | reverse complement strand
TCGGATTGGCCACTGCGCCGCCATAGGTGCCAGAGTGTAGGTCGCGATTCGGCCCAGTAACTTCCACTTCCATGTAGGCAAGTCCTCTCAGTCCAGAGGTAATGGAAGGTACATCGTTGGCAATCATCGAGGTATCCGAAATTAGGATTACATCGCACTTAAGTTTCTCCTTATTTTCTATGATAAAGGGCCCCAGGTTGGACGAACCCACTTCTTCTTCGCCCTCAATCATAAATTTCACATTACAATGCAGTGCATTATTTCGCATCATGTATTCGAGTGCCTTGAAATGCATATACATTTGTCCCTTATCGTCGCAGGCACCGCGTGCAAAGATTGCACCGTCGGGATGTCTCTCTGTTTTTTTGATGACCGGCTCGAAGGGGCCAGATTCCCAAAGGTCGAGCGGATCGGGTGGCTGCACATCATAATGGCCGTAAACCAGTACGGTAGGTAGGGCAGGGTCTATTATTTTTTCTCCGTAAAGAATAGGATGACCTGCCGTTGGGCAGATTTCGACATTGTCGGCACCCATTTCTATGAGTTTCGATTTAAGAAATTCCGCCGTTTTTTCCATGTCATCTTTGTGTCTGGAATCGGCACTGACAGAGGGAATGCGCAGTAAATCCAATAATTCGTTCAGGAATCGCTCGCGATTTTCCTGTATATAATGTTTGACATCCATATAACTGAATTTTATTTGTTACAAATTATTTCAAAATAGCAATGCAGGAAATCTCTACATTTACACCCTTCGGTAGCGCCGAGACTTGTACCGCCTCGCGGGCAGGAGCAGTGTTTTCGTTAAAATATGCTGCATAGACAGTGTTGATAGCTGCATAATCCTGCATAGAGGTCATAAAAATACTACATTTTACCACCTCCTCAAAGCCTATTCCGGCTGCATGGAGGATATGTTTCAGGTTTTCCATCACCTGTTGGGTCTCTTTCGAAATATCGCCCGAAACCAAGGTTCCACTAGATTGGTCAATCGGTATCTGTCCCGATACATATAACATGCCATTGGCTGCAACAGCCTGGCTGTATGGTCCGATTGGTGCAGGAGCCTGAGCAGAAAATATGGTGTTTTTCATGATTGTTACGGATTGGTTTATTTAGTGCAAATATAGTTAATTTTTGTTAGGGTGAAAGATGAAAGATTGAAAGATGAAAGATTGAAAGAGGAAAGAATGAAAGAGGAAAGAGGAAAGAGGAAAGAGGAAAGAATGTCTAGTCATGCTGACGAGATGAACAATTAACGAATAACGATTAACAATTAACGAATAACGATTAACAATTAACAAATAACGATTAACAAAGAACAATGAACGAAGAACAATAAGCAATGAACAATAAACAATGAACAATAAACAACGAACAAAGAACAATGAACAATTAACAATGAACAAAGAACAAAGAACAAAGAACGATGAACAAAGAACAATGAACAATGAACAATTAACGATGAACAAAGAACAATTAACAAAGAACAATTAACAAAGAACAATTAACAAAGAACAATTAACAAAGAACAATTAACAAAGAACAATGAACAAAGAACGAATGACGAGAAGAAATCTTATGTTAAAAAAGCTCCACATGAATAGTCATGGGAGCTAAGTATTTATTCGCAGGATAATCCTGAATTATTACTCTTCGTTAGCTTCTACAGCGTCAGATGCAACAGCGATCAAAGGCTTGCTGCGATAGTATCCGCATTCGCCACAGATATGGTGAGTCAACTTAGGAGAACCGCAATTTGAGCAGGCTACAACGTTTGGTGCTTCAATTTTATAATGTGTACGGCGTTTGTGTTTGCGCTGTTTCGAGATTCTGGTCTTTGGATGTGCCATGATTATTAAGATTTTATATTTTTATTGTTAAACTAGGTATTCAACCCTTTATTTTAATTTTTTCAATTCATCCCAAATGCTCTTCTTTTCTTCATCTGTTGCATTTGTATCAACTGCATTTTCATCTCCTCTGATTTCTTCAAGATAATTCAAAAGTTCAGGGTTACAACCTGGATTACCGTCTTTATCGTCCGGATGAACTTTTCTCAAAGGTATTTGCAGAACTAAGGCTTCATAAAGCGGCATTGCTACATTTATAGTGCTTTCACCCTGTAAAACATAAATCACTTCGGGATCCAATGTATCTTCGGGCATTTCATGTACAAACTTTACAATGATAGATTCTTTGCCTTTTATGGGTAAATCGAAGTTTTCATTGCAAATATCGCAAACAGCAGCTACTGTTCCTTTCCATGAAAAATTAAGCTCAAGCAAATTGTTATGTTTGTCCAGCATCAAAACAGCATCAACATTTAAATCGTCAAGCAGCGCATTTTCGATTGATTCGATAAATTTTCTGTCGAGATGATATTCAAATTTGTGCTTTCCTTCTTTTAAACCAACGAAGTTAATGTTGAAGGATTTTAATGCTTTCATAGCCTGTTTTTTTCAGAAACGCCTGCAAAGATATGATTTCTGTTTCTAAAATTCTAATTAATTATTTTCAAAATTAATAATTTTAGAATTTTCGGAAGGATGACCCATTAAAAGGGGACATCGTCAATCTTTCCGGGATTGTTTAGTTTTGAATTGAAAGTCTGATCATTATTATTATTATTAAAACTACTTCCGAAATCATCCTGATTAAAATTCCTGAAGGCATCGTCATCCAAATTGCTGAAGAGTGCGTATTGTCCGTCCCATTTCAGGCGCACATCCTCCAGTGCTCCATTACGGTGTTTAGCAATAATAATTTCGCCAATGCCTTTGAGTGAGTTTCCGTCTTCGTCCTCCAATATCTGATAATATTCGGGGCGGTAAATGAAGGAAACAATGTCAGCATCCTGTTCAATGGCGCCGGAATTATGACTTAAAATGCCATTTGCAATCCAATTATGCTGTTCCGGCACAGTTAGGTCATAAACCGTTTCTTCGCCAAGACTTTGAATATCTTTAACCTCGTCCCAAAACAAATCACTTTCAGACCATTTTTTTAGCTCATTAGATCCTAAAATTTCGGCGTATTCTCCCAAAAGTTCTCTTGAAGGTGCAAAATTAAAATGAGCAGCGCCTCCGTATGAAGTGCCTCTCAGCTTAGCCATTTTTCTTTGCGAAATTCCTTTGCTGCGCAACAATTCTTTTACCTTGTCGAAAATGCCGTTTGGAAGGGTATCAACATTTGTATTTTGAACCCTGTTAGTTAAATAAGTCTTTAGAAGTACCGCCTGTGGTATCTTTGAACCAAAGGCCCCAATCCGTTCAAGGAATTTAGATTGATTATCGATGCCTGAAACCTCCACACTATACATTGGATTATAGTGTTTACCCTGTTCTATCTTTCTGATACGGCTTTGAATTGCAAAACGTAGCAACAGATTACTGACATCCTCAGCCAATTGTGTACTATTGGTCGAAAAAGCAACTTTGGAATTTGTATTTGATTTTTTAGGTGTAAAAATTGTGCCATCTGTAGCCCAGAGATGTCTAAGGAAAAAGGCAAGATGCTCATTATCGATTCTGAAAATTTCCTTGGGAATCATTTTTTCTTTAGAACGTTGATTAAAAATACCAAGTTCTTTAAACCAGGCATTGATGCCTTTTGGCGCCCAGCGGTTACCATTACCGCTGAAAACCAGTTGATGCCAAGTTCCTTTAGCAGATTCATGTCTGTTTACTATCACAGCAAAAGCTTTTTCGGCAGCAGTTTTTACTGCCTCGCTATGTGCTTCAGATGCAGTTGTATATCTAAGCGGCTGACCTTTGAGGTAACTACCATCCCCAATAAGATGTGCCAATACCAATAATCTGTCCTGGTCTATATTAATACAGTTTTTAGGCTCGGGGATTTCTCTAATAGTGGCCAATCGATCACCAAGCTCAATATTATGTACACGTTGCCAACCTTTTGGACCAAATAAGCGGTGTTCGGAACTTGCCTTAATTTTACGGCCACTTGTGAGGGTGATTTCAAAAACTTCTATTTTCCCAACTTCCCAAACTAAATCGGATACTGCTGTTCTTAACTTTTGTGAATCGGTCTCAATAGCCCAAACTTCAGGTTTTTGTCCCAATAAGCTGTCTATTCTCGCCCAACTGCCATCAAGTAACAGCACTTTGGTATCGCCGCTTACACATTCCCTCAAATCCGACAACTGTGGTCTTTTACTGCCACCACGGGTTTCTACAGCACGGCTAAGCTGCGAGAGCGCAATTACAGGAACATTTAATTCTTTTGCCAAGGCTTTCAGTGAGCGTGAAATAGCCGAAATTTCCTGTTCACGGTTCCCACCTTTTCCATCGCCACCAGCAGTCATCAGCTGCAAGTAGTCAATGATAACCATTTTGATATCGTGCTGCATTTTAAGCCTCCGGCATTTGGCACGAAGCTCAAAAATACTGATACCCGGCGTATCATCTATAAATATTGGAACATTGGCCAATCGGTCAACCACCGCATAAAGCTGTTGCCACTCATAATCCTCGAGCCTTCCTTTACGCAGTTTTTCAGACTCAATCTGCGTTTCCATCGAAATGATACGATTAACCAGCTGTACGCTCGACATCTCCAATGAGAAAAAGGCCACTCCTTGATTGAAGTCTAGTGCAGCATTTTTGGTGATAGCTAAAGTAAAGCTCGTTTTTCCCATGCCCGGCCTAGCCGCCACAATAATCAAATCGCTTGGTTGCCAGCCAGATGTGACGCGGTCTAGCCCTGTAAAACCAGTTGGTACGCCAGTGAGCCCATCAGCCTTTTTCGAGAGTTCTTCGAATTGTTTGATGGACATATTTACCAGGGTGCTCATGCTCATAGTACCCCTGCTTAGGTTCTTTTCGGTAATGGCAAAAAGATTCTGTTCGGCTTTGTCGAGCAGGTCGAAAACATCGGTGGTGTCTTCGTAGGAATCTTTTATTGTTTCGGTTGAAACGCGTATAAGTTCTCGCTGAATGTGTTTTTGTGCCACAATACGCGCATGATACTCAATATTGGCAGAAGAGGCTACCCGGTTGGTTAGTTCAACCAGATAAAATGGTCCACCCACTGTTTCCAGAACCGCCATTTTTTTTAATTCTTCGGTCACGGTGAGCAAATCGACAGGATTACTCTTTTCGAAAAGGGTACAAATCGCTTTGTAAACGTGCTTGTGTGCTTCTACATAAAAACTTTCAGGCTGTAGGATGTCAATGACCATAGCAACAGCATCTTTATCGAGCATCATAGCGCCCAGCACAGCTTCTTCGAGTGATCGCGCCTGCGGTTGTACTTTGCCAAAACTTAGTGCAGATGCTGACTCCTCAATTTTGCGCTTGGCTTTAAAAGTTTTTTTTGACTCGTTTAATTCGTTTTCCATAAGTTGGCAAATAGGCAGCCTCTAATTCAAAAGCCGCTTCTATTGTATTGTTTATAAATATTTTATGATATAAATAGCTCTTTCTTGTGTGAAATTATTTACTACAAAGTAAAGGCTAAAATTTTAAAAAATCAATTTTGATTTTACGCTTTTCATGTTATTGGGATTCTAAAGATAGATAAAAACGATTTTATTTTCAAGTGAAAAATGTCAAACATCTTAAAACAGTTTTGCAAGTGTGACTTAAAAATTATAACTTTAGCCTAATTTAATAAGTGTAGAAATGCAAATTTTTGGTAGGTTTCTAATTTTATTGCTGGTTTTTTGGCTTTGGCTTAGCTTGACAAGGACATACTATGTCTGTCAACTGAAAAGTCATTGTAATCATACTGCACTGAGTAGTGATGCTAGCATACTATCAAAAATTCCCAAAACCTTGTCTGTTGAAGCTGATGGCATCAAGATATTGCAAAATTATCCCGAATTTCACTTTGAAATAGCCAGCGATACTGCCCATTTATTCGAGATTCACAAAGAATTTTTGAATCAACTTTCGGTTATGCTAAAATCTCAACCAAATAGCCGTTTGTTGCTGATTGGTCGTTATAAAAGTCAGGATGATGCTCTTTTGGCTAACAAAAGAGTTGATAATATCATAAAAAAACTAGTCAATGAGTTCTCATTTTCTGAAAATGCTATTTTGCATACGCTTGAAATAAAGACAGATAGTTCGGAATTTGGGTTTTTAGGATTTAAATTGCTTGGTTTTGTCCCTGCTTCAGAGTTGCTCATAGCTAGGGAAGATTCGTTGTTTAAACAAAATTTTAAAGACTCTCTAGGCCGAATAAGTTACAATGATATTTTGGCAGCCTTCGACCCATCTGTTAAAAAGATAAATATCAGCGATGCACTAAATGACTATGGAGCCAGGCTAAAATCTTTTTTGTCTGAAAATCCTAAACGAGTCATTCAAGTTATTGGTCATTGCGATACTCAAATTTCTGAAAAAGAGGCGGATGCTTTATCCCTTCATTATGCTGAAGCAATGGCGACCCATCTAAAGTCACTTGGAATTAAACAACAGATCCAAATAATTGCCCTTGGCAAAAAGAAACCTATGTACAATGAATTACTGCCGGATCAAACAGTGGATGTGCTGGCTGTTTCAAAAAATAGGCGCGTAGAGATAATAATCAAAGAAATAAGCACTTTAAAAACTAAACCCCAAAAACGCTAATTTAATATACCTGCTTTAAATATAATTATATGAATTTACAACAAATTTTGAGCAATCTGTTCAGTTTTGGAAATAGCTATGAAGCCATAGTGTTTTCTGTTATTTTAGTATTAACACTGCTTTTTGGAATGCTTTTTAATTACTTGCTCTTCGCAGGGCCTGCATTTAAAAAGAGACGAAAAGAAATTTCCGATTTGAAGTCAGAAATCGAAACTGCCCAGGCAAAAATTAAACTCAGTGAAGAGAAATATAGCGTTCAGGTTTCAAAAACAAAGAGATTGGAAGAGGACGCTACTAAGGTTCAGGTTACTATTGATGATTTGAATCAAAAATACAATACCTATAAAAACGAATC
>CANETR010000103.1 GCA_947441325.1 Saprospiraceae bacterium | reverse complement strand
TGGACAGGTGTAGGCATCTTTGTACTGCATTTTTTGGCGATTCTTTTTATTGATGACCTGATGTTTTACTTCATTCACCGTTCGCTGCACGATGTAAAATTTCTTCATCAGAAAGTTCATAGTATTCATCATCAGGCCAGTCAGCCTTTTCCGCTCGATTTCATTTATGCACATCCGGTCGAATGGTTATCGGGATATGCTGGTGCCTTGGTAGGTGTTTTAGTTATCAATGCCTTTGTTCCGGTAGATGTCTATGCCTTCTGGCTTTGGGGCTTGTTCCGCAGCCTTCACGAGCTCGATATTCACTCCGGGGTACGTTCCGCTGTCAGCAAATATATTCCCTTACTTGCAGGTGCCGAGCATCACGATTTTCATCACCTCCGTTCAAAAGGTAATTATTCTTCTACACTCATACTTTGGGACTGGGTTTTTGGCACCACGCTCAAACGTAAGAGCTCCTAATAATTTTTAGAAATTTAGTCGGCCCTTAATGCCTCAACTGGTTGAATTTTTACTGCATAGCGTGCTGGAAGTAAGCCTGCTACAGCTCCTGAGATTATAAGAATAAAGAGTGAGCCCAGGGCAACTTGTGCATTGATTTCCGGATTTTTAAAGAGTTCGGCTCCTCCTCCGCTCAAAGTAAGCAAATAATTCACTGTTGCGATTAAAGCAGTTCCAATAAGCAGACCGACATAACCTGAAAGGGTTGTAAGTACGACCGATTCGGTAATGATCATACGTATAATCGAATTTGGTGTGGCACCAATTGCCTTTCTAAGTCCAAACTCTCTGGTTCGGTCTTTTACTGTTATTAGCATAACATTGCTTACGCTTACAATTCCAGCAAACAAGGTCATAAATCCTACAAACCAGATAAAAAGATTGATACTCCCAAAAAGAGAGGCAATTCTTCCGAATTCTTTGTTTGAATTGAAAGAACCGATTGCCTGTTTGTCATCGGGGTGTACAGAATGCCTTTGGGCAAGTATAGCTTTTATTTCTTTTTCCACTTTTTCAATATCCACATCGGGCTTAACAGTACAGACAAACCAGGATATTTTATTGCCGAAATTGAAGGTCTGCCGGGCAGTTGACAGAGGGACAAAAACTTGTTCTTCAATTTCCTGCATCCATTGGCCCTGCCCGTCGAATTCCACCACCCCAATTACTTGAAATGGAATACTGTTTATCAAAACAGTTTTTCCAATTGCCGAAAGACCTTTGAAAAGATTTTCAGCAACTTTTTTTCCTAGAACAGCCGATTTTCTTTTATCTTTCTCATCCAGTTCATTTAGAATTCTGCCATCTCGGGCAATCATAGACTGGATTTTGAAAATAGTAGGAAGCTCACCGCGTACTTCATAACTTCCCTTTTCCTCTTCAAATACAATCGTTTGGCCACTCAACTCCACCCTGGGAGCAATAAGCTCTATTCCTGCAACATTTTTTTCGATCTCTTTGACATCATCTGTATCGAAACTCACTTGTCTATTAATCGACAATCCCTTGTGTGGCATCCCGGTTTTTCCGGGCCAAATAAAAAGACCATTCGAAACCGTACCACCAAACTCAGACAAAACACCATTTTCCATACCTTTTCCGATACCCATCATCAGAATAAGCATAAAAATCCCCCAAAAAACACCTGCAGCGGTTAATCCGGTTCTAAGTTTATTTGAACTGAAACTTGACAGTATTTCCTGCCAAAAGTCCCTATCTATTTTGATCAATGCAGCGGTTCGGTTTTGTTATTAAAATTATTAAACCTTTATTTAAAAATCATTTAACTTTAAAATGCAAGTAAATTTTTTTTGATGGGCTATATTTACCAACAAAATTAACAAAAACATTGAATTATGAAGCCATATTTTATACTCGCATTCCTGTTTGTATCATTTACGCTCTTTTCGCAACAGATCATTCGCGGACCTTATCTGCAGGTACTGACGCCTGAATCAATACAGATTTGCTGGAGAACAGATTTGCCAACCGATTCGAGAGTTAGTTTTGGAAACAGCTTGGGTAGTCAAACCCAAACAGTTGTAGATACGGCATTAAAAACAAATCATTTTGTTAATTTGACTGGTCTCAACCCTTCAACCTTTTATTATTATTCTGTTGGTACTGCCAATAGTGTTTTGGCCGGAAATCTAGATGCTTTCCGATTCAAAACAGCCCCTGCAAATGGAACAGTAGGGCCTTACCGTTTTTGGGCAATAGGCGATTTTGGTAAGGCAAATCAAGGTCAGGTCGATGTTTTGACCAGCTTTAACAACTATACATCAGGACAGCATACCGATTTAATGATTTTCCTGGGCGACAATGCCTACGCAGACGGCACCGATCAGGAATACCAGGACAAAGTTTTCAATATTTACGACTCCATTATGCCTTACCTGCCGGTTAACAGCACTCCGGGAAATCACGATTACAACAGTGTAAACCGTTTTGATGCACCCGATCAGCATGTTGGACCCTATTTTAATATTTTTAATAATCCAATGAATGCCGAAGCTGGTGGTGTAGCAAGTAATACAGAATTATATTATTCTTACGATTTCGGAAACATACATTTTATAAGTCTGAATAGTGAAATACAGTCTTGGACATCAAGCAGCAACTCACAGATGTTCAATTGGTTGCGTCAAGACCTGCAGGCCAATACAAAAGAATGGATTATTTGTTATTTCCATCAGCCACCTTATAGCAAGGGCTCTCACGACTCTGATGATTTTTGGGAATTACTTATGTTGGCGATGCGCCAAAATGCCCTTCCTATTCTGGAGCAATACGGAGTAGATCTTGTTTTGAGCGGACACAGTCATGTGTATGAGCGTAGCAAACTCATCAAAGGACATTATGGTTACTCATTTGCTTTTAGCAACAATACACATGCCATTAGCACTTCAAATGGAAATTATAACCAGGGCCAACATTATGTAAAATATCTGAATGGCACCAATGAAGGAACTGTTTATGTGGTCTGTGGAAACTCGGGCAGCAGCGAAAGCGGAGCCAGTCTCAACCATCCTGTTATGATCGCAAGCGATGGAGGTTCAAATGCTTATGGGTCTATGCTTATTGAAGTAAATGGCAATCGCTTAGACTGTAAATACTTAAGATCAACAGGTGTGGTGTACGATGAGTTTACGATTATCAAGCCCGATGGAAGTAATCCTGCACCGACGGGAACAGAAAACAATAATGCGCTCATTAGCGAACCAAGGGTTTATCCAAATCCGGCCAATGATTTTCTGCAAGTGGAGTTTAAATTACAGTATGAAGCCGAAACACAAATTACGCTCTTTGACTATAATGGAAGAGAAGTATTCTCAGAAAATGTAAGATCATTCAGCGGAGAGAACAGAAAACTCTTTAATATCAGTGACCTTGCAGCGGGCAATTATATCGTGAATATTAAAACCGAGAAGGAAACATTGTCATTGCCTTTTGTACATAAGTAAGTATAGTAAACCTAGCTTATCTTAGTTCTTCATATTCAACATTGTCTGTTTCATTCGATGTGAATGTCCTCTTGCTGTTCTGTTGAGCGCTATAGCAATTTCCTGCGGCACAACCAAAGGAAAAAAGCCCCATTGAGGCAAAGTAAAGACCAAAAATAAGTCCCAACCACTCATTGTTCATGCCCGATGAAATGGCAATAAAAAGACCTATTATCAGATAAAAGAATCTGTTGATTGTCCAATTATTTAAGATACGTTCTCTCATTGCTCCTTTTGTTTTAATTGCTTTTTCTTGTCTTTTTCGAATAATGACAGTAAAAGATAGCCCATCAATGCTCCGTAAAGCGTGGAATTTGTTGGGCTTGAACTGATAGAACAGCTGCCGCTATTGCAGCCTACAAACTGGTAATAAAGGTAACCAGTCAAAGCACCGAGAACTATTCCAATAATTCCCAAAATGTTTTTTAATATAAATGCTTTCATAATGTGTTATTTTAAATTCTAACACAAAGGTAAGCCAACCAAAATTGTGGGGTTGTGACAAGCGTTACAAACCGACAGAAATTATGAGATTTTTCTTTATTTAATTAGCTGTTTTAATTTTCTGCCAACATAAAAATAATGCCCCAAAGTAGCTATTGTTATCATTGCAATAAGGATATTAAGCATATAACTTTGAACGCTTTCAATAGCATAGTCAACAGATACATAAAAAGATTCGAAAACAAGCAGACTCGAAATTTCGCAAATTGTCCAGCTAATCGCAAATATTATTGATAAGGCAAAAAGATTCAAAATGATTTTGGGCCGCTGACTTTTTAGAATTTTTCTCAAAAGGGCCTTGTGTTTTTTTCCTTTAGCGGAGATTTTATAGAGCTGTTTGGCAATATTTAATGCCTTGTCGTAATTTTTTAATTTAAAATAGGAAAATGCCATTTTTTCGAGACTGTCTGCATAGACATCAACTCCGTCAACAAATTGAATATCCTCGATAATGGACTTTTCCAATATGTCGGCAGCTATACTTAAATACCTTTCATAATCCTCAGCAGCAAAAAGCGCATTGGCATAGTAACAGCAAACAGTAAAATGTTCTTCTGAACTAAGAAAACTCAATTCATCGGCATGTCTTTCGTAAAAGCGAATCTGAGCATACACATCATCGCGACGGATATGCCTGAAGTTTTTATAAAGCTCGTATTGTGTATAGCTATTAAATTTCATCCCGATTTTTTTAATCTATATCTAAAACGCAGGGACAGCATGCTTAGTTTGTTCCAAATTTCCAAAAGTTTTAAAATTCTGTATAAATTTACAGTTTCAAACTTGTTTGAACCTTTTTAGCTTAAGCAAACTACAATTAAAACAAAATTCATCAATATGTCAAAATCAACACTAAGCTTATTTTTTGCCATTTTCTTATCAGTGCTTTCTGCCAATGCACAGAAAAAAGATGATGCCAAATGGGATGTGTCCAATCCCGGACAGAGTTGGAATTTCAAAGAGGTAAAATTTAATACCGATGAAGGTACCTGGATGAATCTCGATGTTAGTCCTGACGGCAGTCAACTTGTTTTTGACATGCTCGGCGATATTTATATTATGCCAATCAGTGGCGGTAAGGCCAAGGTACTTCGCAGCGGACTGCCCTTCGAAATTCAGCCTCGTTTCAATCCCGACGGTAAAAAAATCAGCTTCACCAGCGATGCGGGAGGCGGAGACAATATCTGGATTATGAATGCCGATGGCAGCAATGCCAAACAGATTACCAAGGAATCCTTCCGACTTTTGAACAATGCAGTATGGACCGCCGATGGAAATTACCTCATTGCGCGTAAGCATTTCACCTCGGGTCGTTCACTTGGTGCAGGCGAAATGTGGATGTACCATATCAGCGGCGGCAGCGGCATTCAGCTTACTAATAAAAAGAATGATCAACAGGATGTCAATGAACCAACAGTGAGCAAGGATGGTAAATACCTCTATTTCTGCGAAGACATGTATCCGGGCGGCTATTTCCAATACAATAAAGACCCCAATAATCAGATTTATGCCATCCGTCGCTACGAATTTGAGAGCGGTGAATTGACCGATGTGACTGGTGGTCCCGGCGGTTCATGCCGTCCGCAAATTTCACCAAAAGGCGATTTATTAGCATTTGTGCGCAGGGTAGGTACAAAATCGGTTCTATTCTTGCGCGATCTGAAAAACGGCTTGGAATGGCCAATTTATGACAAATTGAACAAGGATCAGCAGGAGGCTTGGTGTCTTTTTGGTGTGTATCCAAACTTTGCCTGGCTGCCCGACAATGAACATATTGTGTTCTGGGCCGGAGGTAAATTCAATAAAATCAATACCAAAACTTTAGAAACGAGCAATATTCCTTTCGACCTTGAGGTGAATATGAAAATTGCCGATGCTTTGGATTTTAAATATAAGGTTTTCAACGAAAAGGAAACTGCAAAGGTTATTCGACAGGCAGTAACTTCACCCGATGGAAAGACTTTGGTATTTCATGCCATTGGATACTTATGGAGAAAAGAAATGCCAAATGGCAAACCTGTCCGCCTCACATCGGCTAAGGATTTTGAATATGAGCCCTCCTTCTCAACAGATGGAAAAAGCATTGTTTATACAACTTGGAATGACGAAAACACAGGGGCAATTTATAAGATAAATCTTGACGGAAGCGGTAATCAGAAATTAAGTACAGAAAAAGGAATTTTCCACACGCCTGTTTTCTCACCCGATGGCAGTAAAATTGTGTTTCAACGTGCTCCCGGCAATGGCGACCAGGGATTTGCATACTGTGAAGACCCCGGTATTTATTGGATTCCGGCAAATGGCGGCAAAGAAACTTTGATCATCGACGAAGGCTCTGCGCCTGTTTTCAGTGCCGATGGCAATAGAATTTTTTATCAATCTGGTGGTTATTTCTTTGGCGCGCTGACCAAGGAACTGATCAGTGTCGATTTGAACGGCAATGATAAAAAGACCCATGCAAAATCAAAGTACGGCAATGGCTTTTCTGTCAGCCCCGATAATCAGTGGCTTGCCTTTGTCAATTTGCATCAGGCCTATGTGGCTGCTATGCCGGCTATAGGCAAAACCCTCGATTTGGACGGAGGTACAAGTGCAGTTCCTGTTACCAAAATTACCCGCGATGCCGGCCTCAATCTGCATTGGTCGGGCGACAGTAAGGCGGTTCACTGGACCTTGGGCGATGAATATTTCACGGTAAACCTCAAAGACCGCTTCGCCTTTGTGGAAGGCGCACCCGACTCTCTTCCACCGCTCGATACAGTAGGAACAAAGATTGGCCTGGAATACAAAGCCGATGCTGCAACTGGCCGCATTGCCCTCAAAGGAGTAAAAATCATTACTATGGAGGGTAGCGAAGTGATTGAAAATGGTGTGATTGTGGTAAATGGCAATAGAATTGAGGCTATTGGCACAGCAGCTAAGGTCAAAATTCCTGCCGATGCAAAAGTGTATGACCTGAAAGGCAAAACCATTATGCCCGGCTTGGTAGATGTGCATGC
>CANETR010000102.1 GCA_947441325.1 Saprospiraceae bacterium | reverse complement strand
TCATTGCACAGACGCGCCTTTTGCGCATCGTTGATTATTTGTGCATTAGCAGTTAGTATGGTGCTAACTGCGATAATTATTGAATAAAAGTATTTTGACATAAAAATTTAAATCTTGAATAATTGCCCTACAAGTTACGCAAAAATATTTCAATTGTTGTGAATTGAGCCAACTATAAGAAAATTTTAACCCAAAACTGCATAAAAAAACCTCCAATTCTTGTCGAAAAGGAGGCTGTAATTTTATTGGACTATTTTAGAATATAATGCCTATTCTCAGGCCGATGTTGTGAAAACCTGTGCGTGCTTTATTTTCTTTAAAAGTAGGAGCATTAGGATCTGTTATATCGTCAAAGAGTTGATTTTTCTTAACAGTGTCGATGAAACCATAGTTATAGTAAAAACCACCAACTAAACGCAGGCCACCATCTTCATTAGGTGCGTACTCAACACCAGCACCAGTTCCCAATGAAAGCTGAAGGAAGTTGATATCCTTATAAATGTTTTCTCCCTTTGAAATTTCGGGTGTGTAATAGCCCGGAGGGGGTGTGACTGAGCCGGTGGTTCTTGGGGCATCAACTGTGCCACGGGCTGATACTGGAACTCCAACAGTGACTATAGGCAGATGAAAAAATGCACGCAAGTAACTTTGTCCTAACTCATTTGTGCGCAACTTTAATCCGAAAGGTACCTCAATATAGTTGATGTTGTAACGAACATTAGTACCCGCAACCAATGGTAATTCTGTACCTGGAGTTTGTGATACATTAGCAGATATATTTGTACGATTGTTGATGTACATCTCGTTGTCCAATTCGCTTCTCATGAAAATTTTACCACCATCTTCATAATTGAGTTTACCCCCTTTGTTAAGGGCAAAGTTACCCCCAAAGGTAAAGGCATAGTTTTCTCCATCAGAGAAATAATATTCCATTTCTACACCAAACCCAAAAGCCATATTGGCTCCATTAGGTGCAACATTCTTTTTGTCATTACTCGCCATCAGGGAGATCATCGGGTCTACATGAACACCAAATTTGAAACCCTGTGCCTGTACATACAATACAGTTAGCAAAAAGGCCGTTAGTAAAGAAAATTTGCGTAGCATAGTTTTTGTTTTTAAGATTTTGAATCGAGTATTTGAAAAAATAAAAGTAATTTTGAAGCGCTTTAGATTAACACAAAGGTATTTTAACTGACTTAAAATTGTATGAGAATTTCAAAAATTGTCTTTTTATCTCTAATGCTGAGTAGTATGCTTGCTGTATTTGCATCCTGCACCAAGACCTATAAACCAAGAATAAAATACAAGGCCGAAGTGAGCGATATCAAATCAGATATAGAACTTCTCAGATTCGATTTGGATTTTTTCTCCTTAGACACAGCGAATATAAGTCAAGGATTGGAAAAACTAAAAGAAAAACACGGTGAATTCGTGAAAACTTTTCTTATTGATATCATAAATGATGGTAGGCCACAGCCATTTGAAGAAATTGCAAAGGTCTTTTTATCCATCCCCGAGGCTAAGCAAATTGAAGATAGTATCAAGAAAAACTATTCCGATTTGAAATTTGCTGAAAAGGAAATTGAAGACATTTTAAGATATAAAATTCATTTTTTTGGTGATAAAATACTGCCAATCAAAAAAGTATATACATTCCAATCATTGTACAAATATGGGGCATTTACCTATGACGGTATAGCAGGCATAGGGCTCGATTTTTTCTTGGGCGAAAATCATGTGGGTTATCAGGCAGTTGAACCCTTGAGACCTCAATACAAAAGACGCACCTTAAACAGTATGCACTTGAGTTCAACATTGGCGGCTTCAATTGCAGAATATATTGTGAGTGAATCAAGTAAGGCATCCGGTGGCAAAATGATTGATCAGATGCTATACGAAGGGAAAAAATTTTATGTCAAAGCCTGTCTGATGCCTGAAACCCCCGATTCGATTATTTATGACTTTACAGATTTTCAGATTAAATACTGTGAACTCGGTGAGACGGCACTTTGGGAACATTTGGGTAAGGAAAATCTTATATTTTCAAGTAAGAAATCTGATTATCAGAAATATGTGACTGAAGGGCCTTTTAATCCTAAAATTGACTTGCCCGGCAATAGCGGTAGTTGGTTGGGAGCACAAATTGTGGCTCAGGCAGCGGCCCGCATGAGAAAGGAGATGAAGGCTTCAAATCCTAATCAGTCCATTAGAGAAATCGACCGTAAGGTGATGGAAACAGTGCTTAAACAAAACGACAGTCAGTTCTTTTTGCAGCGTTATAAGCCAACAAAATCCTAAATTGGTTTTTAGTTAATATCTGTTAAGCTGGAAACTTTTAAAAGAATAAAACGCTATATTTGGTTGTATTTGAAATCGGATGATTTCTAGATGCTCTTTCAAAGTGATAAAAATCTTAAAATGCGTAGCATTATATTTACAATTCTATTGACGTTAATTGGTCTCAATCTCCATGCGCAGGGTTATATCCTGTTGCCCATGGACGACAAACAGACCAACCACATGAAAGCTTATGGGATTACATATAAGGTTCTGGAACTCAAAAATGAAGCTTGGTGGCTGCTCAATTACCGTGGCGGCAGCTTTGCCTTTACTTATAGTGATATCTTCAAAAGAGAGTGCATTACCCGTGGCGTAAGTTTTGAAATAGTACCCGAGGCAAAATTTCAGAAAATTCTGACCGAAATCGCAAATCCAGAGGTAAATATGGAGGCTATGAAATTGGAGGTTGCTCCCAAAGTAGCCGTTTATAGTCCCAAAACCAACGAAAGGGGCGAGGATATACAACCTTGGGATGATGCTGTAACTTTGGTCTTGACCTATGCCGAAATACCTTACGAGGTAGTTTATGACGATGAGGTTTTGGCCTTGAAATTACTCGACTACGATTGGCTGCATTTACACCATGAGGATTTTACAGGACAATACGGTCGTTTTTATTCAAGCTACAGCAATACACAATGGTACCGCGAATATGTTAAAACTGCAGAAGACGCGGCCAAGAGAAACGGATTTGCCAAGGTTTCACAAATGAAATTGGCTGTTGCCAAAAGAATTCAGGAATTTGTAGCGGGAGGAGGATTTATGTTTGCCATGTGCTCCGCTACCGACAGCTATGACATCGCATTGGCTGCCGAAGGTGTTGATATATGCGACTTTATGTACGATGGCGACCCTGCAGATCCTAATGCACAACAAAAATTGGATTTTAGTAAGACTTTTGCATTCAAGGATTTTCAATTGGTGAGAGACCCTTATCAATATGAATTTTCGACTATTGATGCCTCGCCTGTAACGCAACCCATGCGCTCTATCAGGGATGACCAGGACTATTTTTCACTTTTTGAATTCTCAGCAAAATGGGACCCGGTTCCCACCATGCTCACGCAGTGCCATACCAGAACAGTAAAAGGTTTTATGGGGCAATCAACAGCTTTCCGCAAAAATTTTATCAAATCGCATGTCCTGATTTTGGGTGAAAACAAGGCAGGTAATGAAGCCCGTTACATTCATGGTACTTTCCAAAAAGGTTTTTTCTCTTTTTATGGCGGTCACGACCCCGAAGATTACAGACATTTTGTTCAAGATCCGCCAACAGACCTTAATCTGCATCCTACTTCACCAGGTTATAGACTGATATTGAACAATATCCTATTTCCTGCGGCGAAAAAGAAACATAGAAAAACCTAGAGAAATTGCGCTCGTTTTTAATTTAAAAGCTATGTAAAAGTTTTTAAATGCGAGGGCTCAATGTTATGGAAATTCAATACAAATCTTCGGCAAAAGCCAAAAATATTCGCATCACAGTAAAGGGCAGGGGAGAGGTAACCGTTACCGTGCCCAAGGGCATTTCGTCTAAACAGGCCGAGGCTTTTGTCCAAAAGAATATGAATTGGATAGAAGCAAAAGTAGCAGAGGCCAATGAAAAAAAAGGGGATAAAATTTCGGAGTATGGTTTTGGAACAGAATTCAAAACAAAATTAACCAAAATCAGGGTCATCGAAACCGATGGCCTGAATGCTTTTTTGAAACAGCATAAAGACTTTTTAGGCATTTATATTCCAGAGGAAACAGATCTCTCAAAACCTGAGTGGCAGGAGCTCATTAAAAATCAGATTGAGAATCAACTGCGCAGAGAAGCCAAATATTATCTCTTGAAGAGAACCCGGGAGCTTGCCTCCCAAAAAGATATCGCCATAGGGAAGGTATCGGTGCGTAGCTCCAAGTCCCGTTGGGGAAGCTGCTCGCACAAAAACGATATCAGTCTGTCTATCTATCTTATGACTTTGCCCGACGAACTAATCGATTATGTTATTTGTCACGAACTGGCACATGTTAAAGAAAAAAACCATTCAAAAGCATTTTGGAATCATCTTGAAATGCTATTGCCCGGTGCGGGTAAATTGGATAAGGAAATGAAAAAATACACCACTTCTGTGCTATAGCTTTAATTTGCTAAAAAATTAAATTGCGGTTTTTTCAAGTATCTACAGGCTTTCCCAATCTAAAAAAGGAATAAGAATACAGATTCCAGGCAGCTGAAAAAATAATTCTTAAAAAAAGACATTATATCTGTAACCATTTAAAATTCCTGCATTAGGATATTGAAAATGGATAGAAAATCCCGTTATCTGCACGAAAGTCAGTTGAAAATCAGTAAAAAAAGGTTTAAATTGTGCGATGTTTTGCGAAGCTGACAACAATTTTGAAGGAATCTAACCTTAAAATACCCTATTTTATTGAATGAGAAAAAGATTTTTATTACTACTGATGTTGGTAATTGGAAAAATTTTACCTGCGCAAATTATCGAAAAGCCTGATTCAAATTATCTTTCGAAGGAAGAAATGAAGAAAATCTTCATTGTGAGAAAAAATCCGGAGGAACAGCATTTGAATTCATCGCCACTAATACTCAGTGAGATTTCGGAAAAAGATTTGGAAGAAAAGGATCCCAAAAAATCTTACAAATCTATTCCCAGTTTGGTATCTGACAAGGAGGGACTGATGAATATGCTTAAACTGGAACCCTATGGCGACAGAACGAAGGCGCCACAAAATCAGACTTATGTAGTATTTGCTTTTTCGATTAATGAGCAGGGTTTTGTTTCCGACATTGTCATTTATGATACCAATGAAAGGTCTTTGGTTGATGTACTTGTACGCAAATTGGATCAGACCCGTTGGAAGGCTGCTTTTGACTCGCAAAATAAAAGATCGGCCTACAATTTTGGGAAATGGATTGCAGTATTGCCAACAAAAGTAAAAAAGGAACAATATGAGGATTTTCGTTTTTAGTCTGACTATTTTCATCTGCTGCAACCTTGTCTGCATGGCGCAACAAATTGACAAAGATGATTATGAAGTTTTTCCAACTTTGAAATTTGATTACAAGGAAGTTGCTAAAAATAATTTTCAACTTGTCAGTGTTTGGTTCGATGAAAATAAAAAGTCTGAAACAGATGAAAGTGGCATACCATGGTCGGAACAACTCATAAGTTACCAAAGAGAACGTCATATTTTACCGGCAGGACAGCTAGATAGATCTGCTTATTATAATGACAAAAACGAAAAGCTTTCAGCGCATCAGTACTACTATATCGGAGATAAGATATCGGCAATTGATGAAATTGGTTTTGATACCCTGCAAAATGAGATCATAAGTTACAGCTTCAACTTTGCCTACAAGGACAGCTTTCCTTATCAAAAAGTAAAACTGTTTAAGAATGATAAAGGATTTCGCCTGCTTTACGATTATCTCTACGATAAGGATGGGAAAATGGTCAGACTAAACGTTACAGCGCATGGTGAACCCAAGAAAGAAGAATCGCTAAAAATGGCCGAAGACAAGTTAATGCTGCTGCTTGTAGCACATAGCAAAGATTCGAAAACAGCTCGTTTTTACAAAAACATGCACGATCTTCAATTATCGGAAAGAATCCAATACAATGAAAAGGGCCTTCCTATAAATATGAAGCTTCGCGATGCTGAGAATGCGCTTTTGTTGGATCGGACATATGTTTATGAAGATGAAAAATTGGTAAAAGAAATTCATACAAAATATAAGGAAAAATCTCCAGTAGCAGAGAAACTGGTCTATTATACCTATCATGCAAATGGTCTCATAGATAGAATTATAGAAGAAGAAGGTTCACTGCAGTATGTATGGAGTTTTCAATATTTTGAAGAATACTAAATTTTAGTACCGCATTATATTATTTAATATTTAAAATTCGTAATATTGGTTCGACAAGCTAACATAATAATCCTTAACAAGCGCATGGCCACGAATAGATATACCATGTCACATATGGAGCTTGAGGAAGAATGGAGGTTAATTCAGGCCGCCCAAGTAAATCCTCAGCGCTTCGCTGTGCTTTATTCAAAGTATTACGAACCAATCTTTAGATTTATTTATCTCAGATGTGTGGATGAAGATTTGAGTGCTGATTTGAGTTCTCAAACCTTTTTCAAGGCATATCAGAAGTTGAATACATATACTTTCAAAGGCGTACCCTTCTCGGCCTGGCTTTATATTATTGCCATCAACGAGGTGAATCAGCATTTCCGTAAAGCAAATAAAAATAGAGTAGTTGCCCTGGAGGATAAATTTGTTGAAACAATTAAATATGAATTTGATAATAAAGAAGAGCTGGAAATCAATATTGAAAAACTCAGTAAGGTGATACAAATGTTAAAACCCGATGAGATTACGATCATAGAATTAAGATTTTTTGAAGAAAGGCCCTTCAAAGAAGTGGCCGATATTTTGGGTTTAACCGAAACCAATGCAAAAGTAAAAGTGTACAGAATTGTGCAAAAAATGAAAGAATTATTCAATGGACTAAACAGGGACTAATTTTCCCTTAAATATAAGTGTATGAAAGACAACTACAATATAAAAATCAACCCACAAAAACCAAGCAGCGAGGAAATCTCCAAACACATGAATTTTGATGCGTTGCTTGATCAGATCAATCAATCGAAG
>CANETR010000101.1 GCA_947441325.1 Saprospiraceae bacterium | reverse complement strand
CCCTTGTCATTTAGGATATCAGAAACTGTCAATTCTATTGTCTTGTCGGTTTTCCCGCTTTGACAATCAATAACAGAAATATAATAGTTGTTCCAATAATCAGTTCCAAATTCAGCAGTTTTGTGAATAACAGAAATTTTTACCAGCTTTGGCACTTCTTCAATAGTAACTTTCTTAAAAGTAAGGAGCTTTTTAGGACGAAATTTTTCACATGAAAGTAATGCAATTGAAATGAGGCAGATAAAATAAAGATGAGTCTTCATAGCTAGGCAGTTGATGGTTAATGTCTCCTTTTACGCAAAAATATAAAAACAGAAAGTATCAGTGCTGCAGCAATTCCAATTGAAATCCAAATAATTGTGCTGTAAGCTGATTTCTGTTCTAATTTAATCGGACAGCTATCGCCCAGTTGTACAAAGGCTGCCCAAAAAACTGGATGAGCCATCAAGCCCGTAACTTCTTTATTGTCTTTGAAATAGCTGATTTTTGCCTGACGTAAGGCCTCTGCTTTGTCCATGCCTGATGCTAGATTTTTATAAAAGAGCTGCATTATTTTTGCTGTCGATGCATCGTTCACCTGCCAAAGAGATACAACCAAGGATGGCACGCCTGCATACATAAATGAACGGGCAAGACTCATCACACCCTCTCCTTGCTGAAAACGGCCATAACCGGTTTCACAAGCTGAAAGTACAACCATTTGCGCATTGAGGTTCATATTAGAAATCTCATAAGCCTGCAGAAAATTATCCTCTAAACTATCGCTGTTTTCAGTAAATGCCAAGCTCGATAAAATTGGATATTGAGTATTGAGAAGCCCGTGCATGGCCAGGTGAATAACCGCATACTCAGAGGCATTTTTTTTAAATTCGGCTTCTGATGCGGCAGTTCCCACTAAAAATTTTCCTTTAAATAGTTTTTCCAGTGCCGTGACTTCTGCTCTTGCCATTGGAAGATCCTGAAATTGCTTACGAATTTTCAACAAATTGGTCTCTCTGCTTACAGGGGCCCTCAAACTATCGCTTTTACTGCTATATAGCGAAGCAGCTGCAAAAACTTTAGCATTGTTTTTCTTTTTTGTATGCGATTGATTTTCAAGCCAAAGTGCCGCAGAATAATTGTAACTAATTTTATACCTATTTAAAAGGTAGGGCATTTTAGCGTAATCTGAAAGGGTTGTTTTTTCAGTTAGAAAAACTTCAAATGGCAGGTGCCCCAATTCAGCATCGGGAATAATGATCAGATGATTTGTTTTTTTATTGGCAATCAAGGTTTTTGAGAGTAATTTTTCATAAAACCAGCTGGCGCTTTCTTTATACTCAATCGCTGAAGCTTTGGGTTGGTTTTTAATGTAGTCATAATCGCTCAGGCATCTGCGCAATCTTTGGATCTGTTTTTTTAGTAGCTCGGGATTGATTTCTTCGCGCAGTACTTTTATTTCTGTTTTCGAAAGGCTAAAGATATAAAGCAATGAATCGGCAAAATAATACTCAATCATCAGAGAATTTTCGGGAAGACGCTGCTGTAATTTAGATAATTCCGGATTGGAAGCAGCATATTTCAGTTTATAATACTTTGGATATTTTTCTTCTAAAACTTTGGTAAATGTTTGTGATGCGGTTCTGAGATTGTTCTTTTTTTCGAGCAATGCCGTTTTTTTGGCCTCATCCTTAGTTTCTATAAGTTGTTTTTCAATTTGACTCAGTTCTTTTTGCAAACTATTTTCTTTTTGGATAAGGCTATCGGGTAAATCCCCAAAACTTCTGGCTTTTTGTGCCTTAAGTGTATTGAGTAAGATGATCGATTTATTTCTTTCAGCAACCAAAAAAACATCGTTTAGTGCTGAACTTTGTTGTTTTGCCAGGTCAAAAGAAAGCGCCATTGTATGTTTGTTCCATCTAATAAGCTCCGAGGCGCTCCTTAATTTATCATTTTCTGCGGCGAAGGAAAGTCTGTACTTATCCTCCAAAAAAAGAACAGTCTTACAAATATTTAGTGCCTCTTTTTTTAATTCAATGTTATTTGGATCAGATAAAATTTGCAGGCTGTAATATTTGTAAACAGGACTAAGACAACTAATTGCTCTAGAAAGATTAAGGAACTCGGTTTTTTCCATTTTACTCCTAAATTTATCATCAAAGGTTGATGGAAAATTTGCCTTAAAACCATTGTTCTCAAAACTCTTTTGAATGTACTTCCACATGTTTGAGCTATCTCCTGAATTGAGATAGGTAAATGCCAAACTAACATAAGATTCGAGTAAATCGGGGTGTTGGGGCTCAAATATGCGCTCTCTGATTTCAATTGCTTTTAAAAAATGCTTTTCGGATGTTTTATAATCTTTAAAAAAACTGTAGGCTTCGCCCAAATTGTGCATAATTCTGGCATAGTCTGGATGTTCTTCCCCCAAAATTCTCCTTCTAATTTCGGCAGCTTCGAGCAACAAAGGCAATGCTTTTTTTTCCTGAGCGGTCACCGAGTAATAAATAGCCAAATTGTTAAGCGATAAGGCATAACTGCGCTCAGATAATTTCTTTTGGATTTTTAAATTCTCCAGATAAAGTACTTCGGCCTCTTCATAGCGTTTTAAATTTTTGTACAGCACTGCAAGGTTGTTAAGACTTTGCCCATAAGTAGCATTTTGCTCTCCCAATTTACTTTTTCGTATGTCTTTTGATAGTATGTAAAGCGGCTCAGCTTCTTCAAATCTTCTAAGTTCAGCATATAGTACGCCCAAATTATTCATTGCTTCGGCATAATCTAATCCATCATTTTTAGCAATTTTCTTAAGCAGATCAATTTGTTTCAGATAATAATTTTCTGACAATACATGTTTGCCTGCATAAAAGTAGTTAATGCCTTGCATTCCCAGATAACTGGCATAGAGTTGGCTATTTTGAGATAACTTTTTTATAGATTTCCCGAACTCGTTCAATTCTTTTTCAGCCTTATCGTAAGCGCCAGCCATAATGAAAGCATTGGCATAATTCAATCGCGCCAACAAACAAATACTGTCTGATTCCCCCAGGTTTTTTTGGGCATAATCCATCGCTTCTTTAGCCGCCAATATTACTTTGTCGGAATTCCCTTTGCTCTGCGCAATGTTTGCAAGTGAATCCAGTTCCTGAATTTTTCTATAATGCAATTCTTTTTGGGCAAAAAGACTGGCATTGCCCCATAGCAAAGCAAGCATTAAGAAAACAGTTAAATTAAATTTTAAAGGTAGCATCGGAAAATATGAATATGTTGTGCTATAAAATTAAGAATTTTTCCAATAAAAAAGGTATCGAAACTGGTTCAATACCTTATTTTATTTATTCCTCAGTTTCCTGTTTTGGCTCTGGTTTCATTTGCGGGAAGAATAAAACTTCCTGAATGGTGGTCTGATTGGTCATGAGCATGGTGAGGCGGTCAATTCCAATTCCAAGACCTGAAGTAGGTGGCATACCGAATTCGAGGGCACGCAAAAAGTCTTCATCCATCGCCATTGCTTCTTCATCGCCACGTTCGGCCAGGCGCAGCTGTTCTTCGAAGCGACGGCGCTGATCGATTGGGTCATTCAACTCGGTGTAGGCATTGGCAATTTCCTTGCCCATCACAAAAAGTTCGAAACGCTCCACCATGCCTTCTTTTGTACGATGTTTCTTCGCAAGTGGCGTCATCTCAATTGGGTAATCCGTGATGAAAGTCGGCTGAATCAGATGCTGCTCGGTAGTTTCACCAAAAATCTCATCAATCAGTTTGCCGCGGCCCATACTTGGATCGACCTCAATATTCAAACTTTTGCAGAGTGAACGCAACTGCTCTTCGTTCATATTACTTACATCGTGACCACTGTGTTTGTGAATCGCCTCGTAAATGCTGAGTTTTTCGAAAGGTCCTTTGAAATCGACAATATGGGTGGTAAATTCTTTGCCTTGCTGTTTACGTATTTCAATGGCAGTTTTTCCATGTACTGTTGTTGTAATTTTTTCGAAAAGTTGCTCTACCATTTCCATCATCCAGATGTAGTCTTTGTAAGCTACATAAATCTCCATCGAGGTAAACTCGGGATTGTGCGTACGGTCCATCCCTTCATTGCGGAACATTTTACCGATTTCATACACACCATCAAATCCTGCAACAATCAATCTTTTCAGGTATAGTTCATTGGCTATGCGCAGGTAAAGGTCGGCGTCAAGAGTGTTGTGATGCGTCTCGAAGGGTCTTGCCGCAGCACCGCCGTGAACCGCCTGCAAAATAGGTGTTTCTACTTCCATCCAGCCCTGAGCATCGAAAAAGCGGCGCATTTCACTGACCACCTTTGATCTTGTCACAAAAATCTGCTTGAACTGCGGATTGACAGTAAGGTCAACATAGCGCATGCGATAGCGCAACTCAGGATTTAAAAAGGCATCGTAAACATTGCCATCGGCATCTGTTTTTACAATTGGTAGGGTACGGATAGCCTTACTCAAAAACTTGAAAGAGGAAACATGAATGCTGATTTCCCCAGTCTTTGTTGTGAAAACATAGCCTTCAACACCTATATAATCGCCAATATCGAGTAGTCTTTTGAATACTTCCTCGTACATAGTTTTATCGTCGCCAGGGCAGATACTATCCTGACCTACATAGAGTTGTATGCGGCCAGTACAATCCTGCAATTCGGCAAAAGATGCCTTGCCTTTTCCGCGCACCGACATAATTCGACCAGCAAGGCTAACTGTTTCAGATTTATACTGCTCGGCCAAATCTGGATTATAATTATCTTTGGTTGGAATGGCAAAGTTGCTTACTTCGAATTTTTCGGCCGGATAGGGGTTGATTTTTAGTTCAACCAAACGGCGCAGACTTTGTATGCGCTGTAGTTCCATTTCGTTCAATTCGCGTTCGCCAAGTGTACCCGAAGTTAAAATAGTATCAAGCTCTGCGAGCCATTGTGTGATTTCCTGTTCTGTAAAAGCCATTATGATAATTTGAAAATTTGATGATTGAATCTGTTCCAGTTATATGATTATATTCTTTAAAAGCATATACTCAAAGTCTATATTTACGATAACAAATCCCTATGTATTTGATTTTAATCGCAAAGATAAATTATTTTGAAAATAAACGGAATAAAGCGCTAAAGAACCGCCTTATCGAAAATTTACTTTCTGCATTTACTGCACAAAATTAGCATAAAAAATCTCCTATATAGCTTTAACTTTGCGTTTCTAATGTTAATAAAATGAAGTTATTTTTATTCAATATTTTATTTTTTCTAATTCTTTGCTCAAGCTTTTCCTGTTCTTCTAAGATTGAAAAAGAAAATGCTGAAAATAGTATCCAAGCCGATACTATTCATGCCGCTTTTGCTAAGAACTTCACAGTGGTAAAAAAAGGCGATCTGACCATTTTGACAATTGGCGAAGCCTGGCGCGATTCCAAGGAAAAATTCCAGTATGTGCTCTATCCTAAAGGTTCAAAAGCACCAAATGGTTTTGAAAATGCTGTAAAAATTGCTGTTCCTGTTGAGCGGGTTATCTGCACAGGGACCTCACAAATTGCCTTTTTAGATTTTATAGGCGCTACAGATAAAATTGCCGCAATCTCCGACAGTAAATATGTTTTTAATGAAAAAATCCACAAGCGTATAAAAACAGGCAATTTGGCAGAGTTGGGCAATGATCAGGGTTTGAATTATGAAAAAGCACTCAGTATCAATCCCGATCTGGTTTTTGCATTCAGTTTCGGTCGTACTCAAAGCCATAAAAAGTTCGAAGAATTGGGCATTCCGGTAGTGATGATTTCAGAGTTTATGGAAGACAGCCCGCTGGGAAGAGCCGAATGGGTGGTTTTTATGTCTTATTTTTTTGGAAAATCAGACTTCGCTCAAAAAGAATTTAATAAAATTGCAAAGAAATATCTCGAAATTCAACAAATGAGCAGGGATATACCCCATGAACAAAAACCCAAAGTGCTGGTAGGAATGGCTCAAGAAGGTTCATGGTATGTGCCAGGTGGAAAAAGTTACACTGCCCAATTTATTGCTGACGCCGGTGGAAATTACCTTTGGTCAGAAAACAATGAAAAAGGCGGTATTCCTATAGATTTTGAATCGGTATTGTATAAAGGTCTGGATGCTGATATTTGGCTAAATGTAGTCCTTGCGAGAGATAAAAAGCAGTTGTATAGTGCCGATTCTCGCTATGCTTCTTTCAAAGCATTCAAAAATTCAAGCATTTACAGTTACACTGCCCGTATTTCAGAAAATGGCGGCTATGATTTTTATGAATCCGGAATTGTTCGACCCGATTTGGTATTGGCCGATTTGATAAAAATATTCCATCCGCAAAAATTGCCTGAACAGGATTTGTACTATTACGAGAAGATGAAAGAATGAAAGATGAAAGATGAAAGAGTGAAAGAGGAAAGAGTGAAAGAGGAAAGGTTGAAAGATTGAAAGAGGAAAGATTCTAATTTCTTACTTCTAACTTCTCACTTCTCACTTCTAACTTCTCACTTCTAATTTTTTTCCCCGAAAGTCATACAATTAATTTAATCAGTTTTACTTATTCATAAAAAAGTCCGATATCTTGCCACTGACAAACTGATATCTACATAAAATGCGAAGATCTTTTTTTGTACTATTTTGCCTCTTGCTGATTGGAATTGTGCTGAACCTTGCCCTGGGCTCGGTTTATTTACCTATTCCTAAAATTTTGTCTGCCTTTTTTGCGGCAGATAGCGAGGACATAGTCGGGAAGATTTTATGGCAGCTGAGGATGCCCAAAACAATGACAGCAATACTTGCTGGTGCTTCATTATCATTAAGTGGCCTGTTGATGCAGACTTTTTTCAGAAATCCCCTGGCAGGACCCTTTGTATTGGGAATCAGCAGCGGAGCAGGTTTAGGGGCAGCCATCTGGATTATGGGTTCGGGCTGGCTGCTGAGCATGGGAATTGCGGGAGCACTACTGAACAGCTGGGGACTTGTTATGGCCTCATCCATCGGTGCGGGATTGGTGCTGCTCTTGCTTTTGGCAGTG
>CANETR010000100.1 GCA_947441325.1 Saprospiraceae bacterium | reverse complement strand
CTTATTAAACTGTGCATAAAAACGATCGCTGCTTCCATTTACGCCACTAAGGTAGCTATCCAGTTCCGAAACCAGCCTTTGAAATTCGGGATTATCGGTATCGGTTCTTTGAATGTGAATCATGTTTTATTCAATTTTAAATATCTGTCCATTCAGCAATGGTGGTGCTTCGCCTGCTAACTTATGGGCCAGTCCTAACTTGATTTTATGTCTTTTATTACGGTCATTACTCTAACCTATAAAAGTTTGGCATTGCTCATATTAGGAGCTTCGTCACCTACTGCAAAAGGCTTATCTTCTCATTTAATTTATCGATAAAAGCATGGTATTGGCTAGGGACATTAGTTTTCATTTTGTCCAGAATCCAAAATCTTCTGGTTCCATTGAAATTGTATTCAATGTAAAAACCACCCCAGTCGCCGGCATCGGGCATGCCAATAACCGTATCGCTTTCATTAAGTAGATCCTGCGGAAAAAAATCCATCAGGTCTTCCACGGCATTAAATTGCTGATTAGATAATTGGCTGTATGCGCCTACATAAAATGTATCCCGATTGGGATAGATATCTCGGCTATCTTCATAGAGCCTGCAATTGTCCAACTTGAAAATTTCGACACATTGTTCTCCTACGCACATTCCGTAGAAATGTCCAAAAATCAGATAATCAGAACTATTTGGAGTAGTTGTTTCTTTTTTACAGGCAGAATTCAAAAAGAGAAGGAGACAAAAACTAAAAAAAATAAGGGCTTTCATAAGGCTAGTTTTTTATCAATCGAAAAACTACATTTTTGTCTTCGGTTATGATGCTTAGCAAATAAATGCCTGCAGCTTCATCGATATTGATATTTAGATTAGCACAATCTTCAAATTGTTTTGATTGAATAAGCTTGCCATAAAGGTCTGTTATGATAATACTTACCGCAGCTTGGCTAGCACCCATATCTACATAAAAATTGCCTGTACTGGGATTTGGGTAGATAACAACCCCATCTTCTAAATTTTGATTAAGTTGATTCGGATTACTGAACTCATAAATCCTGACATGACCAACGTCAACACCAACACCATCATTAGCGTAGGCGCCAATTGCAACGATATTCCCATCGGCACTTAACGATACTGCGTAAGCACTAAAATCTCCACTCGCTTCTCCATCAATATCAGTTCCTTTTTGTATCCAGGCAGTGCCATTCCACTCAAAAATTCTGACATGCCCGGCATTTGTTCCATTGCCGGTATTGGCATATGCTCCAATTGCCAGTGTATTGCCATCGGCACTGATCGAGAGAGAATTTCCGCATCTGTCTCCTGTTGCTTCGCCATCAATATCCAAGCCTTTCTGAGCCCAGGACGTACCATTCCAGTTATAAACTCTTACATGTCCCGAGTTTGTACCAGTTCCTGCATTTTTAGGAGCACCAATTGCAAGTGTATTGCCATCGGCACTTAATGACAAAGCAGTACCACTATCATCACCAGCTGATTCTCCATCAATATCAGTTCCTTTTTGTATCCAGCTTGTACCATTCCAATTATAAACCCTCACATGGCCTATCGAAATTTGAGAAGTGCCTGAAGCATTGTTCGAAGGTGCTCCAATAGCAACTGTATTAGCATCCGAACTTAATGATACCGCATATCCACTCCAGTCTGTCGCCATTTCTCCATCAATATCAGTTCCTTTTTGTGTCCAGGCTGTACCAGACCACTCATAAACACGTACATGTCCAGCTGCAACATTATTATCTATTGCTCCTATTGCAACTGCATTACCATCAGCAGCAATAGATACTGACCATCCGCTTTTATCAAATGCTGCTTCGCCGTCAATATCCAAGCCTTTCTGAATCCAGGCTGTGCCATTCCAATTATAAACTCTTACATGCCCCGCATTTGAACCATTCCCATCATTTTGGGGAGCTCCTAAGGCCAAGGTATTTCCATCCGAACTGATTGCCAGAGAATATCCACTCTGGTCATCGGCCGCTTCGCCATCTATATCAAGACCTTTTTGTGCCCATGCAGAACCATTCCATTGATAAACTCGAACATGCCCACTGTTTGCGCCATTTCCATCGTTCCAGTATGCGCCAATTGCAACTGTACTCCCGTCTGAACTTAGTGCAACTGAACGACCGCTTCTGTCTCCTGTTGCTTCCCCGCCAATATCTGTTCCTTTCTGTACCCACTGTGCATAAATATTAGTACAAAAAAAAGCTGCAAAGAGCAATATTAATTGAGTTTTCATATTTTTATTGTTTTTATTAAAAGCTTATTATCAAAATTCGACAAGGTAAAGTTACAAATTTATTTAGGTATGTTTTAGACATGTTAAAGTCTTTTTTTAGAGAGAGGTATGTGTTATTTTGTAAAATAAAATAGCAATCGCCATTAAATCAATGGACCCTATAAGCACATATCGCTTAGTCGACCCCTCGATAGTTTCTGCCTTATCCTAGTCAGGGTCTGTCTTTCAATTCCGAGTAAAACATCAAAAGTTTCCTCCATAGCAATGCTTGATATGTATCAAAAGAATCAATTATATATGATTTTCAATATTTTTAAATGTCTTTAAATGCTTGATTTTTATCTTTTGACGGGATTTAATAAAAGCCTATTCTTTTATAACCTTAAATGAAAGATTCCTGTTCCCACTGAAATTGATAATATAAATACCTGAAGCTAGGTCATTCAAATCAAGAGAAAAATTATCAAGATCTAATTGTCCCATTTTTACGCACTTGCCCAAAAGATCGTAGAGTTCAAAATGTGTTCCCCTATGCTCTGCAGCAGCCCTAATGAACAGCTTGTCTTGCACAGGATTTGGAAAAACATGGATGGAATTTTCAGAAGCTGTGTTGGTTCCAGTTGTGCCGATTTGTACGCTGATCATTATAGTGTCTGAAAAAATACAATTGCTCGCAATAAGGCGAACATCGTACTGACCACTGTTGACATAGTTGTGCTGTGGGTTTTCATCGACAGAAAAATTTCCATCGCCAAAATCCCATTCATAAGTCAGTGTGCTGTTGGCATTCGAAAAAGAAAGGTTGCTGAAGCTCACCGTATTGCCATTTGCAACCTGAGTAAAATCGGCAACTGGACTATTGATATATAGATTCCAGTCATTTGTGCTGTTAAAAAGAACATTGTCAGACATCTGCTGATAGTATTGGGCTCTGCCTGAAGATATACCTGCATTGTAAGTCAATCCCAGGGAAGGCTGTTTCCATATACTGCTGAAAAGTGTTAATGCTGCAACATAACTACCATCAATATTCGGGTGGCTGTTATCGGCACTGTGCAGTACCAGATTGGTATCATTCAGAATCGCACGCCAGCTTTCGCCCACAGGAGCGCATTGTATGTTGAGGTTTTCGCTAATCTGCCAGTAAGCGCTCGAAAGTGAATCCTGCATCTGATTAAAATCACTGAAAACCGGACTGCAATAAGTATTGCTGGGGTCGCACTGCTGTCCGCCGAATCTTCTTCCCCAAGTCATATAAGTAATTATTTTGGAGCAGGGGCTGTACTGCTCTGCCATTGCTTTCAGATCGCCCATTGCCGGATACATATCGTTGTATCTGAACTGATCTATGGTAGGTATCTGACTCTGTTCCTGCAAAATAACATAGTCCCAGTTGCCCTGGCTAATTTTTGCAATAGAGCTTGGGTCGCTGCTATGACCCGTTAAAGTAAAACCTCCGGGCATGTTCGAATCAATAATCAGTGTTTTACCTGCCGAGGCCGACAGGTTCTGTACCAGCTGCGGCAAATTATTCACCGAACAGTAGCTATTGCCCAAAAAGAGTACAGATAAGGTATCTTGTGCTGAGGCTCCAACAATTGAAAACGACAGTACTAAAGCCAGTATTGATTTAAATTTCATTTTTTGGCTGTGTTTTAAATTTGAAAGAATACTATATTTTTGCAAATCTACTCTTTTATAACCTTAAACGAGGCCTTACTTTCTCCTGTGATAATTAAGATATAAATACCGGGGGCTAAACTATTGATATCAATAAAATTATCCGCATCCAATTGCCCGCATTTTAGCGTACGGCCCAATAGGTCAGTGATTGTAAATTCTTGAAATTCACCCTGCTCTATAAATATTCTGTCCGATGCCGGATTGGGATAAACCCGAATCAGATCTTCCATATTTTCCTTTACAGCTGTAAATAAATTACAATTGGTCGGGGCAGGCAGCGGCTGTACACCAAAAAATCCGAAATCGGTAAAACCAAGATAATTGACCGAGCAATCGGGATTTACAGCAAATTGCCATTCGCGGTAATTATCGCAACCATCGAAACAATCGCTGAATTCAAATCGGAAATTGTAATAACGGACTGAATTGACCTCACTGTAAGTAATTTTTCCGGCAAGTCCAATTGTGCCATTTGCCTCGGCCAGGCTTACCGCTGGCTCCAGTTCGATGCTGTCCAACAGTGCATTGAGATTCAAAATTCGGTTTGTACTCAATTCAGCAATGCTTCCAAATGAGAAGTTCGTGAAACCTGTAACACTGAGGCCATATTTATTTATCAACGAATCGATATATGAATTTCCGGTCAGCGTAGTCAGATTTTGCCAGGCCGCTGTCCATGCTACCGAAGTGTCAACCCATACCATCATGCTTTGCCAGGTCATTACAGAGGAGGTACGGTCGTGCACACAATAGAGATTAAAAACCGAATCTGCCTCGGGCAAGCCTGAATTTAAAACTGCTGCAAGGCCTTTTTCGATTAAATCTTTTTCCGTTTGCGGTATAGTTACCAATGACAAAGATGGACTGTTGTTCTGCTGCATGTTCCTAATCGCCATATTGGCAATGTCCCATTCATAAGCATTGAGCAATTGTGGGCTCAGGCTGCAATCGGAAGGCGTCTGCGCAAAAAGCGGCAAACTCAGTAAAGTCAGTAATAAAATACGCATGTTTGTTAGAAAATTTGTTGGATTAAATTTTGATTTTTTTTCAAATATGCAAAATAATTTGGTTTAAGATAGCTTAGTTGTAAGACCTTACTTAGCTCAGGCGCAAATAGAATATGGGTGTCGAAACACACTAATTTAAACTAACCTTTTACCTCCTAAGAAACGCTATAATTGATACTATTTTCTGTAGGAATAAATAATCTCAAAATATTTATTAAGAGTCGCTCACTTCAAATCTACAGCTTTTAAAACTGAAATGCAATTATTTCTTTAATTCATAGCTTTAGATTATTAGTTCAAATAATTAAACACAAAAGGCCCGGAGTACTTCCGAGCCTTTTGTATATTTATTGAGCTATCTGCTTATGATACGATATTGATCAGTTCAAGATCGAAAATTAAGGTAGCAAATGGTGGAATATCGCTTCCTGCTCCACGCTCTCCATATCCAAGATTGTGCGGAATATAGAGTCTCCATTTAGAGCCTACTGGCATAATCTGCAGCGCTTCCTGCCAACCCTGGATGAGGTTGCCAACCGGAAACTGTGCAGGTTCTCCACGCATGATGGAACTGTCGAAGATGGAACCGTCGAGCAGACGACCTTCATAATGTGCCAAAACGGTATTGCGGGCAGTTGGAACCTTTCCTTCGCCAGCTTTGAGTACTTCGTACTGCAGACCGCTTGGGCGGCTTAGTACCTCAGGTCTTTTAGCATTTTGGGTAAGGAATTCAATTTCTTCGCCAAGTGACTCTTTGGCACGTGCTGTGAGTACATCCTGCATATAGGCCTGTACAGCGCGGGCAGCCTTATCCATTGCATTATCATCGGCAGAGCCATTGATCGCATCTTCGATGCCTCTTGCCAAAGACAGCAAATCCATATCTTCAGGATTCACCTGATTCGACAGGTTTGAACCTACCAAAAGTCCTACCTGATAACTGATTTCTTTCATGTTAATTATTTAATTGGATGTGATTGATTTAAATCTTATTCGTTAATTCCTAACAACTCTACGTCAAAGATCAAAACGGAGTTTGCCGGGATTTTACCTGCAGGACGGTCGCCATAACCAAGAGATGCGGGGATAAACAATCTGTATTTAGAACCCTTTGGCATCAGCTGTAAACCTTCCTGCCAGCCTTGGATTACGCCATTGAGAGGGAAGGAGATAGGCTCACCTCTGTCAACAGAACTGTCGAACACAGTACCGTTTGGTAAAGTGCCATGATAATGAACCTTTACTTTATCCTGAAGAATAGGTTTAGTGCCATCTCCAGCGCTGATAACTTCATACTGCAAACCACTTGCCGTAGTTTTTACACCCGGTTTTTTTGCATTTGCTTCGAGGAATTTTTTGCCCTCTTCGGTGGCCTTGGCCTTAGCAACTTCCTGTACTTTGCTGAACTCCTGCTGAACAAGTTGCTGTGCAGTGTTCATATCCATTTCTGATTTTCCATCTAGGGCATCTTTCAAGCCTTTGGCAAGCTCAGCGGCATTGATCATATCGCTACTGAAACCCTTAGATTTAAGATCCGAACCGATTAGCACGCCATAGGCGTAACTTACACTTCCATTAGGCGCTTTTTTATCGGCACCAATAAAGCTCATCATAAAAAAAATTCCCATTCCGAGGATCATGCCGAATGCGATCAGTTTGATATTTTTCATAAAAAGTGTTTTTAAATGTTAAAAATAAGAATCGTTTTGCAATAGCAAAGACAGCGCCAAAATTCCTTTTTTATAAGACAAAAGCTAAAAGAACTTTGCTCTTTTAGCTTTCATCTTTTTCCCGATAGAAATCAGAAATACATTTTTAAGCTTATTTACCGTTTATTTTCAATAGTTCAATTTCGAAGACCAAAGTTTCATTCGGTCCGATACCACCTTGTCCTTGAGCACCATATGCCAGGTCAGAGGGAATATAGACCTTCCATTTAGAACCTTTTGGCATCAACTGTAGGATTTCTGTCCAGCCTTTGATAACACCATTCAAAGAGAATTCGATAGGTTCACCACGTTCTACAGAGCTGTCGAATACAGCACCATCTATATGTGTTCCATGATAGTGCGTTGTAACCTTATCAGTAGCTTTTGGTTTTTGGCCGTTTCCTGCTTTG
>CANETR010000099.1 GCA_947441325.1 Saprospiraceae bacterium | reverse complement strand
TGTTCAGAAAAAACCAACGAAACGCTAACAGCACCTACCCAAAAGTGGCGGTTCATCGCTCCGCAGACACATTTGTGGTTAATCAAAGTTTGGTTCTCCGCATCAATCCCGATAGCTATCGGGATGGTGAAAATCGCCACGTTCGCCAATCCCCAAAACGTTATCGGGCATTGTAAAAAGACATTCAAACAACAAAAATGAGTATAGAAAACATTAGACAATTAAAAGTCTGAAACAAGGCTTATTAGAGCTTCAAGAAATTGTATCAGGATAAAAGCAAAAAGCGCAAAATACTTTTAGATAAGCTCTAAAGTTGTTGTAAACCCTAAAAAATGATAACAATAATTTTAGGTTATTTAAAGCATAAATTTACCGAAGTTATAACCCCCTCACTCCCTGTCAAAAGCATTCAAAATCCTTTCCGGAACATCACCTGTACAAGTGTTGAGGTAATCTTCGTAAGAACAGGAAATAAGCCCTTCGGGGTCAAGGTCGGCACTTTTGGCATTGGGCTCCACATAAAACCACCAGCGTTCGCTGCGGCGACTTTTGAAAAAAGCAATCGGAATATTATCGCCCGAAAGGTGTACTTCGTAGCGAATGAGGTCTTCAGGATTGATCGGATATTCATTCCTGCGCTGATAAAATCCCTGCACAACATACCATGCCATTTGCGCCAATAGCAGCGCAGTGAGACCTTTCACATCCTCATTGGGTGCATAACCGTAAAAGCCGATTGAACTGAGGCGATCGCTCATGGCGGCATAACGTGCAATCTGGCAGGCCTCGAATGCGGTAAAACCGTTGGGATTAACATCCAATGCAGCAGGAGCATCGGTGTAAGCCAATGCGCCAATATTCAAACCAAAAATATCTCCGTCTCTGACAATTGGTTCAACTTCTTTGATACTGCTGCGCAACATGCCTAGTCTGTGTGTTTCGAAGTGCATCATTTTCAACAGTTTCAACACTCTTTCATCCACAAAATAAGACTGGTAGCCCAAAAAATTCAGCCTGCTGAGTTGTTGAGGATAAAGCGGAATGAGTTTATCGAGCAGATGCGGCAGTTCCTTGTTTTCTTGCCAGCTGTAATCGAGTCGGCTTTCTATAATGTTGAGGTGCAAAGGTCTGTTTATTGTCGAAAAAGCCCTGATGATAGCATGTGGCAATTGCTCGGAATTGCTGAGTACAATACTGAGGATTCCTTTGCGCTGCAATTGATCGACCATTTCTGTAATGCCCACTGCTCCTCCTTTTACATTGCCCAGATCGACTAAGGCACCTTTTGGGAAATTGGCACTCATTCTATAAAAAGCCTTTCTGAAATCGGCATAATTTGTGGCTTCACTGCCTTCACAAATCAGGGCGATGACTGGCTTACTTTTCTCAGATAAAAAATCTGAGAGGCTTCCTATCTTGGTGGCAACCTGATGATCGGAATAATTTCCACCTTCGAATACAGGTTTTATGCAAAGTTCTTTTATCATTTTGGGTTGGTTCTTTGTCTGTTAAATTCTTTTTTCAATCTGAAAAACAGCACTATCTTTGCGCAAAATTATAAAACATTATGGACGCTTTATTAAAACAATACAAAGAAAAACAGCCTGAGGTCGTTTTTGAATGGTCGGATGCCGAAACCGGCGCCAAAGGCTGGGTAGTTATAAATTCGCTTCGCGGCGGTGCTGCCGGCGGCGGAACCCGTATGCGTAAAGGATTGACCAAGGATGAGGTACTCTCTCTGGCCAAAGTGATGGAAGTAAAATTTTCGGTTTGTGGCCCGGCAATTGGCGGCGCAAAATCGGGAATCGACTTCGATCCGCGCGACCCTCGCAAGAATGAGGTACTCAAGCGCTGGTTTAAAGCAGTAATGCCTTTGCTGAAAAACTATTATGGTACCGGTGGCGACCTGAATGTGGATGAATTGAAAGATGTAATTCCAATTACTGAGTCATACGGACTTTGGCACCCACAGGAAGGTGTGGTGAATGGCCATCTAAAACCAACTGAGGGTGGAAGAATTGCCGCATTGGGACAGTTGAGATATGGGGTCAGCAATGTTATCCGGGATAAAAATTATATTCCAAATTCAGAAGAGGACCTCGCAATTGCCGATATGGTGACCGGTTACGGCGTGGCAATGGCCGTTGTTCATTTTTACGATCTATACCGTTCAAGCGATATCAAAGACAAAAAAGTCATCATTCAGGGTTGGGGCAATGTAGCATCTGCTGCGGCCTTCTACCTGGCTCAAAAAGGTGCCAAAGTTGTTGGTATTATAGATATAGCAGGTGGAATTATCCGTCCCGAAGGGCTTTCTTACGAAGAAGTATGTCAGCTTTTCCTGCATAAAAAAGGCAACAATCTCCATGCTGAAAATATGCTCACATTCGAAAAGACCAATGCTAAAATCTGGGATTTACAGGCAGATATCTTTATTCCCGGAGCCGCTTCGAAAATTTTGAATCAGGATCAAATGGACCGTCTGATGGCCAATGGCTTAGATGTTATGTCCTGTGGTGCCAATGTTCCCTTTGTGGACGATGAGGTGTTTTTTGGTCCAACTGCACGCTACACTGATGAGAAAATCAGCATCATTCCCGATTTTATCGCAAATTGCGGCATGGCCCGCGTTTTTGCCTACCTCATGCAACCGCATGCCGATTTGAGTGACAAGGCCATTTTCGATGACATTTCTGTAACCATCCGCAAGGCAATTGAAACAGTCAAAGCAAAAAATTCATCCGATAAAGGTATTTCTACCACGGCATTGACGATTGCATTGGAGAAATTGATGGGCTGATATTTAGTTTAATAAATATTTAAAGCGGAACCTAATAAGTAGTTAATAGGTTCCGCTTTTTTGATTTATAAACCAAAGCAATCGTATAAAATGCTTAAAAATATCTTTTTACTGCAACAGACAAGAATGCACCATTATTTGAAAAAGATGTAAAAGATGAGCTTATAAGCGGATCACTGTTTTGATTGTTATAAATCTCACCACGATAGTTTAGTGTAACTGACTGGTAAAATCCTAAACGGAAATATACGATTCCCGAAATATAAAGGTTGTTGAATAATTTTATGTCAACGCCCAATCCGGATTCAATAGAAAAAACTGCTCTTGAAGTTGTCCTAAGGACATAATAATTTAATTTCCATACACTACCGTAGTTGTTTGCAAAAAGAGAATCTTCAACAAAAGCAGCATTTTTTCTGTAAGCCAATGGTATTCCTACAGAAAATCCCAAAGAAGAATAAACCCTAAAACGATTTTCTTTTTGGTATAATACTAAAGTTGTTGAAAGTGGGATTTCATAAAATTCATTTTTTATCCTTATGGCAGGGAAGCCTTCTCCATTACTAAATAAGGGTTCAACTTTTTCTTTTATAATGAGATTGCTGTAACTGTATCTCAATCCTGTTTCAATAGAAAAGGCTGTTTTGCCAATTTTTTTTGAAATGAAAATATTCGGAGCTATCCTTGGAACATAAATAGTTTGATAACTCTGATCTGTAGTTATAGATTTATTGAGTTGCAACATTCCAAAGTCAAGTCCCAGGGAAATTGAATTAACCTGACCATCTATGTTAATGGATAAGCACAACAAATAAAATATAATGAAAAATTTCATATTAGAATAAAAACGGGGTGTTTTTTTTAACCCTATTTACAAAATTATAACCATCTTCTGCAACGGAAACGTATTCCAGAATCTGGATTTGACCAAGTTTTTATAAAATTAGTATCCCATTAAGAATTATTCCCATTTTCAACTTTTTCATACATTTTTAGTGCTATTAAGTCATTTTTTTAATAATGCAATAATGTGTATTTAAGCCCAATATTAAGAAAGAAACCACTGTTGGAAAATATAGTTTCAAAACGGTCATAAAGTGGGTCGGGTGGATTATTAATGTAAATTTCACCTAAGTATAAATAAGCAACAGACTGTCTCAAGCCCAGTCTAAATTGTGTAGAAAAAGATAAAGCTGTAGCTTTATTAAAATTTAAATCAAATCCTAGCCCGGATGATATGCAGATACTGTTTCTAAAATTTGATCTTCCTATAAGGTAGTGCAACTCATAATTTGAACCAAAAGCTGTAGTAGTAGAAATGCCTTCAATGGTAGAAGCTGTTTTTTTTATAAATTTTGGAACACCAATAACTGAACCGACTGTACCCCAGAATTTTATTTTCTGATTATTAAAAATAGGATAGGAAAGATAAATTTCACTTTCAAAATGATCGTTGTTTAAATGTATTTTTGGAAAACCCTGATTTCTAAAAAAAAGGGGTTCTCCACCAACAAAAACGGTGATTTTTGAAAAACTGTAGGCAAAATTCAGTCCGAGCTTTAAATCAGTTTTCGGAATTCCGGCTTCAGCTGAAATATTAGGAGCAACGCTGAAATTATACTTATTTCTGTCTTGGATTCTTGTTGGTTCATAGAGTTGAGCTTGTAGAAATCCTAAACTGGTTCCTGTTTTTATAACAATCTGTGCACTAACAGGTAGTACAGAGAAAATTAATAATATTTTAAAGATAATTGTTTTTAATTCCATGATCTGGACCTAACTTTTATACCCTTGTTTGACCAAGAAGTTATTTTTGTAGATGTTTCGGTATTAGAGTTTGGTAAAGAAGATGCATTGTATGTAATACTACCATATGGTGCATTCTGTGACCAATATGTAAGAGTGACGCCAGTACAGGGTGTATGTGTTCGAGCACCGTATATGTCTTTTTCGTATAATTCAAGAGTTATTCTTTCAGAATCAGCTAAAACATCATATGGCCATCCACTAGCAAATATGGCAGTATTGGCATTAACTGGATTTATTGGTTTCCAAACATTCAAATTATTTTTTCCAATTTTAACCAAAACTCCTAATGGCAATGCAAGTCTATATCCACAATATGAGTAAAGAACAGCTGCTGCTACAGATACTTCGGCCTTTCCTTTTATCCAACTTTCTTTAGTATCGTCAATCATAACAGAATCTATAATACATTTTCTACCTATTGTTTTAATTTGACCTAAAGTCTCTACATTAGTCAAGTTAAGAGGTTTTTCAAAAACACCATTTTTGTTTACAGATTCATTTACAGAGACTATCCAAATTAAATTATTTTCAGCAAACTCTTCATCTACTTCAAAAACTGATATTGAATTATCAGAGTTTAGTTTATAACCAATAGTTGTTTCAATTTCTTGATGACCAAAACAAATAATTGGTGTATCTTGAAGATTTACTTGGTCAGCAAAAGGTATGTAAATTTGAAGGTAATAATTTATTTCATCTATCTCAAATCCATTTATAATGTTAGAAATATTTGTTTGGCCTGAAAGTGAATTATAGTAATCAAAACTATGTTCCGCGTTAGGCAAGTCATTTTCATAAGAATTAACAGATTGGTCCATTAATGCAATTAAATCTATGTTATTTTCATTAGAAACATCAACTAAAGTGCTAAGCATTACATTATCATCGTCATCAAATTGTTTAGATACCTCATAATTGACAATCGATACAAAATTGCTATCAACTGAAAGTTCTAATAAGCCAATTATCATTGTTTTGACCCTGTTTCCCAATAATGAATCATTTGGCATAGTCTTTAAATTTGGAATCTTTACAGGTTTATCAATTGAAGAATAATCTTTTTTACACCCTACAAAAAAAGATGTAATGATAATAAAACAGAAAAATATTTTTTTCATAGGAGTTAAATTTTTTTGATCACTTTAAATGATCAGAGGTAAATAAATAGGTTTTTCAAGATTGCCTATCAAATGTATGTAATATACTTTATAATACCAATAAACATGTATAGTTTTTTTAATAAAAATATTTTTTATGCGACTTGAAAAATAATTTATCAACATCATTTAACTAAATTACCAAAAAAAATTAAATTTGCTCGCTTGAACCTACAATGGTCTTTTTAGAAATTCAAAATACTACGCTATGAACTACAGAAGCTTACTCTGTAAAACCGCATTATCATCAGCATTCTTGCTTGCATTATCTGCAGGAGCGAATGCACAGGTTACGCTCAATCCTACAGAAGATAAATACATTTCTGCCAAACATGCCGATCAGCATGCCAAATGGAAAAAAGGTGAGGAGCAGTTTCCTGGCCGTCCGCGCGACATGTGGCAAATTGGCCTCGGTGGTGGCAGTTTCCTGGTGAGTGGTGATGTGAAATCGCAGTTTGGTTGGGGAACGAGCATTCATGCGAGAAAGTCATTAGGCTATGTCAGTTCACTAAGAATGGAATACATGTTTGGACAGGCAAGTGGTCTTAATTATAAAGCATCTCCAGCCTTGGCATTGCCACAGGGAGAGCCATTTACCAACAATTATTCCGATAGTATTGGATTCTATGCCAATTATAAAATTCCGCAGCATCATGCTATTTCTGTTCAGGCGGTTTTTAATTTGAATAATATCAAATTCCACAAAAAGCAGAACAAATGGGCGGTGAACTTCATCGTTGGAGCTGGCGCCAATTTGTACAGAACTGCAATTAATGCATTGGATGACAATGGCAATAAATACGATTTCGGCACAGTAGGTTTCGATAATAACGGTGACCCGCTCGATATCACAAGCCTGCAGGGCAGAAGAGAAGTGCGCAACAACTTGAAAGGTGTTTTGGATGACAGTTACGAAACCAATGCACCGCAAAACAGAAACAATGTTTTTGCCTTTGGTAAAGAAAAGCCATTGGTGTTGAATCCCTTTATCAATACAGGTTTCAGTTTGGAGTATATGATAACACCGCGTCTGTCGCTTTCATTCGAGCATCAGATTTTCATCACTGTAGATGATTATATGGATGGAAAATACCGCAACGAAGTTGGCACGCAGACCTCAAACCTCGATTTGCCTCAGTACACTTCGGTCCGTTTGGGTTTCCACATTGGTAAAAAAGAAAAACGCGTACAGCCGCTTTGGTTTGTAAATCCGTTGCTTTCTCCAATGGGTGACATTGCCGATTTGAAGAAAAAGTTGGACGATGAATGGTTCAAAGACAATGATAAAGATGGTGTGTCT
>CANETR010000098.1 GCA_947441325.1 Saprospiraceae bacterium | reverse complement strand
TTTGAAGAAAAGCTTGAAAAAAATACTGAAATAACAAATTCTGATTTAACAAATAATGCTATAGAACCTATGGAATCTAATGATTTAAACTCTATCGGTGAAGATACTAATGGATCGGCCGAACAGATTTTTGAGCAGGCAATAGCCGCAATAGCTGAAGCCGATTTTGATACTGCCCGTAACTACCTGGAGCAAGTCCTCAAAAAGGAACCTATGAATGCTGCAGCTCTTAGGCAATTAGCAGTATTAATCGATCAGAATTTCGAAAACGAATCAGCAGAAGAGCTATTTCGCAAAGCATTGTTCTGTCACGAAGAGGATGCTGTTTTGTATTATGAATATGCACATCATCTTTCGAAAAATGCGCTACAGCAACAAAAAGCAGCAGATATGTTCCAAAGGGCTATTGAGCTCAATGGCACCGAGGCCCTTCCCTATCTGGAATTAGCTCATTGTCAATTAAAAGTTGGTCAAAAAATTGCTGCAAAGGCAAACTATCTACAGGCCTGCCTTATCGATACAGGTATAGGAAATACTGATTTAAACCTAATCTTTGGGGTTTACAATCCCAGTACTGTTTCTGACCAAATGCAAGAATCAATTCCCGAACCTACCAGAAATCCAAATGAGGATACTATTGTACTGGTCACTGGAGCCACATCGGGTATTGGAAAAGCGATTGCCGAACTTTTTGCCATAAATGGTTATAAAGTTATCATTACCGGGCGTAGAAAAGATCGTTTAGACCTGATCAAAGAAGAATTTATTGCATGCTTTTCTTCCCGAATCGAAAGTCTTTGTTTTGACATAAGAGATGAAGCTGCCGTTGAACAGGCTTTTTCAAAACTACCTGAGGAATGGAAAAAAATCGACATTCTTATAAATAATGCTGGACTGGCAAAAGGAAGAGCTCCTTTCCACTTAGGCAACCTCAGTCATTGGGAAACGATGATTGATACCAATATCAAGGGTTTGTTGTACATCAGCAGGATTGTAAGTAAGAGCATGGTTGAAAGACAAAAAGGTTTTATTGTAAATATCGGCTCCGTCGCCGCCAAGGAGGCTTATACCGATGGCAATGTTTACTGTGCCACCAAAGCCGCTGTTGATATGCTCACTAAAGGCATGAGACTCGATTTGCATAAATATGGCATCAGAGTATCTGCTGTACACCCTGGACATGTTGAAACTGAATTTGCGCTTGTGAGATTCGATGGAGATGAACAAAAGGCAGATATTTATGGAAATTTCACCCCACTTACAGCTATGGATGTTGCAGAAACAGTATTTTACATTGTAAACAGACCAAAACATGTTAATATTCAGGATGTGTTGATGTTTGGCACCCAACAGGCATCTGCCACCGTAGTTGACATGAGCGGAAAAAAGTATAACGACTAATTTTCAAGGATCGACAAGCGACATAAAAAAAGCCGACTGAATACTCAGCCGGCTTTATCATTTCTTATATAGCTCTTACAAAGTTAGACAAATACTACTGTACCCACTCAAGGTCGTAGAAAGTGTTGTTACCTTCCCATACAGCAACATTGTCACCGTTATCAAGAGAGAAGATTACATCCTCTTCTGAATCACCATTGAAATCAATATAACGAGCACGGAAAGGATCTGCAGTGATTGTTGCAGAGATTGGAGTTTTAGGAGCCTTTACAGTAGCTGACCATTTGCCATCAGCACCAACAGTTGCTGTGTAAACAAGCAAGTTATCATTGTTAAGGCTTACAGAAGCACCAGGAAAATCATTTGGATTGATTACGATGAATACTTTTGTACCTGCTTTAGCAAACTCAGCTTCAGGAGAGTTATCATCATCGAGGTCAGCATAAGCAAAACCAGAAATAGTAGCTGTACCAGCACTTTCGATTACGTTAACAGCTGTTGGATCTTCTACTTTTTTGCAAGAAGTAGTGAAAACAAATGTGCCGAAAACAGCAGCAAGAATTGCAATTTTTTTCATGACTATTTAAATTTAAGATGTTTTTAAAAATTAAAATAAAGGGTTCGGTTATACCGAAAATCTAATCAATATTTCGATTAGAAGTGGAACATCAGGTTGATAGAACCACCCCACACGCCTGTAGCAATACCGAAGTTAGTCAGGATGTCAGAATTTACATCGCTAACATTGATAACTGTGCCAGAGTTTGCTTCCCACTCTTCTCTTACAACCTCAGAACGGTTAGTTCCTGTGTAACGAAGACCAAGAGTAAACTCAGCTCCGATAGAGATTTGAGGAGCAAAGAAGTACTCAACACCAGCAAAACCCAATGCAGTAAGATTGAAACTGTTAGGATTTGTACGGCTGATAATGCGTGAAGAAATTGGAGCACTGTTACCAGCAGCAAAGTTGGTTGTTGTAGTTGGAGCCTGATTGCCAGCTGTGATAGCATTGCCATAAGTGTAAGACTCGCTTGAGGTAGACAAACCTACAAGTGCCTCTGCACCATAAACACCCATCAAACGGCCTTTACCACGGCGCCATTCCATACCAGCACCCAATTGAACATTGAAGCTGCTGTTGATGAACTCATCTTCAACTTCAATATTGCTCTGAGGAACAGACTGACCATCGAGGATAACACGATTGACATCCTGTACAGTAGATTGATTGATAGAGAATCTTGCGCGGATTGCGTTTGATTCAGAAAGGAAGTACTTTCCGTAAAGCGTACCACCTATGCCAGCACCGCCTTGGTTTGCGAAACCTGCAACGGGATTGTTGTTGTTGGTGTTACCATTAAACATGTTACCAGCATAACGGAGGAAAGGCAATGCATCGAAACCGATAGCATATGACCCCGCCTCTGGTAAGACAGGTACCCCGTTTTTGTTAGTAATTTGTTTAACACCACCAGAAGTAGTTGTTTCCTCTTCCTGAGCACTGATTGTGCCTGCAAAAGAAACAAAAACCATAAGAAATAAAAATGACAGTTTTTTCATAAAAAATTTGGTTTTTTAGAATAAAAAACTTAAATGTTAAAAAATATAAAAAAGCTAAAAAGCTATATAAGCAGGTATCTTATAATAAATAAAAACAATTAAAAAATTTCAGGTACAAAGTTATGTTAAAAGAAATCAATAAAACAAGGACAATGTCAACCCAAGCAAATAAGTCAAAATTATTTTATACTCAATTTATTGATTTTCAATTACTTTAATGCGTATTTAAAAAAAGTGATTTTGCTCACTTATTAAGAATAAGTACATTTAGTCCCTTAATACAACTAATTGACGAAAAGTATGAGGCAGAAGTTGTAAACTCTTTTTTTTAATCTTATTGTTTCTGTTAAAAGCTATTTGACTACTTTTGTAAAAAATCAAGAAGAATTAAGATGAACGACAATATATTCATGCAGCGTTGTATAGATATTGCTCAACTTGCAAGGGGGCTCAACAACCCAAATCCCTTTGTCGGCTCTGTTGTCGTTCACAATAATACCATTATTGGGGAGGGTTGGCACGAAAAATATGGTGGGCCTCATGCAGAAGTAAATGCTATAAATTCAGTGCCTGACAAATCAGTTCTGGAAAATAGTTGTATTTATGTAAGTCTTGAACCCTGTTTTCATTTTGGAAAAACAGGCCCTTGTGTCGATCTTATTTTAAAGCATAAAATACCAAGAGTTGTCATTGGCTCTGTAGATCCATATTATGAAGTCGCCGGCCGCAGTATCGAAAAACTAAGGGAAGCAGGAGTAGAAGTTGTTGTAGGAGTTCTTGAAAAGGAGGCAAATTGGCTTAATAGAAGATTTTTTACCAATGTCGAAAAAAAAAGACCCTACATTGTATTAAAATATGCTGTCAGCGCTGATGGATTTATTGGTCGTAGAAATGAAAAAATTCAAATATCGGGTCCCTTATCAAGTTATTTTGTTCACAAATTAAGAGCAGCTGAGACCGCCATCATGGTAGGCACAGAAACTGCGCTCTGTGATAATCCTCAGCTGAACTTGAGGCATTATTTCGGACAGCAACCTATTCGGATTGTTTTGGACAAAAGCCTCAGGCTTCCTGAGAATCTTCATTTATTCGATGGCATTCAAAAAACTATTGTTTTCACCGAATCAGAAAAAAAATCTATAAAGGATAATTTAGAATATATAACTGTCGTTTTCAGCTCAGAGAATTTTCTTCAAAGGGTTTTGGATGAGCTGCACAGTAGAAAGATAAGTTCAATATTGATAGAAGGGGGAGCTACTTTACTCAATACTTTTATTGCCAACAAACTTTGGGATGAAGCTTTTATTTTAAGAAGTAAAACCAAAAAAATTGACAATGGCATCTCGGCACCTCTTATTACTACTTCATTATCCAAAAATTTGGAACAATTGGGGCAAGATCAAATTGAACACTACATAAATGATCAAAAATGAATTGTGTCTTAAAAGTATTTTCATTTGTTTTACTGCTATTCATATCCTGTACTTATGGTGAGTCTGGAGAAAATATCATGCGTACAAAGTATAAAAAATCAACTATTGATACGCTGCTACTTAAACCAAAGGAAGTAATATATAGCTGGCTTTCAATATCTGATTATGACAACAACGCTGCGATCGTTAACCAAATAGCAGTTCCAGTAGGATTTAGAAGGCAGGATGTAATTAAAGGTTCTTTTGCAGAATGGCTTCGTTTTTTACCTTTAAAAACAGAAACATCGAAGGTTTTACTTTACGATGGTCGTGAAAAACCATATCAAAAAGGAGCTTATAGAATTATCAATATTGATATTGGCAATTCGGATTTGCAACAATGTGCCGATGCCATTATGCGATTAAAAGCCGAGTATCATTACAGCCGTGGCGAATATGACAAGATTCACTTCAACTTCACAAGTGGGCATAAGGTTTCATTCGAGGATTGGAGAAGAGGAAGAAAACCAAAGATCTCAGGAAATGCTGTAAATTTTAGTACCCTCGGAAACGTGCAGGACAATTCATACAGCAACTTTAAAAAATATCTGAATACTATTTTCTCCTACGCCGGAACCGCTTCTCTGGAAAAAGAATTATTGGCGGCAAATACTGAAGAGATTAAAGCCGGCGATTTATTTATTAAAGGCGGCTTTCCCGGGCACGCTGTCATTGTTTTGGATGTTGCAGAAAATATAAAAACTGGGGATAAAATTTTTCTCCTGGCGCAGAGTTACATGCCAGCCCAAAGCCTTCATATTTTAAAGAATTTTGACCATAACACAAGCCTATCGCCCTGGTATCCAATCAATCTTGGAGCGCAACTACATACTCCCGAATGGGATTTCGATCTAAAGGCATTAAAAAAATGGAAATAAATAGCATAAAAAAACTGACTCCAAATTTTGAAGTCAGTTTTTTTATAATTTTTAGTATTTGCGATTAAGCCTTACCTTTTTTAGGTTTTTTATCCTTATCGGCAAAGCTGATAACCATCACATCATTTTCTCCCAAACTGGCATTGAGTGTTACACCCTCCTTCAAATCGGCTTGGTTGTTCAAGATAAACTCGGCTAAAGGATCTTCCAGATATTTCTGGATGGCACGATTAAGTGGTCTTGCACCGAACTGTGGATCATAACCTTTTTCCGCAAGATAATTCTTGGCTATATCATCTAAAACTAAATTATAGCCCAAGTCTTTAACCCTTTTGTATAAGCTTTTCAAGGTAAGATCAATAATTCTGAAAATTTCATCTTTACCAAGTGAATTGAAGATGACAACATCGTCAATTCTATTTAAAAACTCAGGAGAGAAAGTACGTTTCAGTGCAGTTTCAATTACACCTTTGGTTTCATTGTCTGCTGCTTCTTCCTTAGCTTGGGTGGCGAAACCTACGCCGGTACCAAACTCTTTCAGTTTACGAACCCCGATGTTTGAGGTCATAATTATCAAGGTATTTTTGAAATCGACTTTACGACCAAGCCCATCAGTTAGCTGACCATCGTCCAAAACCTGTAAGAGGATATTAAAAATATCGGGATGTGCTTTTTCAATTTCATCCAATAACACTACAGAATATGGCTTTCTACGCACTTTTTCAGTCAATTGACCTCCTTCTTCGTAGCCTACATAACCGGGAGGCGCTCCTATGAGTCGGCTTACCGAAAATTTCTCCATGTACTCAGACATGTCAATACGTATCAGTGCTTCTTCAGAATCGAAAAGCTGACGAGCAAGTACTTTAGCAAGTTCAGTTTTACCGACACCAGTGGGACCTAAAAATATAAAGGAACCAATTGGTTTATTGGGAGACTTAAGACCCACTCTGTTTCTTTGAATGGCCTTTGTAATTTTTACAATAGCTTCGTCCTGACCAATGACAGCACCTTTTAGGTCGCCTGTCATACTGAGCAATTTTATACTTTCGCTTGCAGCTACATTGCTTACCGGAATGCCAGTCATCATAGAAACAACTTCCGCAATATCATCAACAGTTACAGGGAATCTTCTTGATTTGGACTCTTCCTCCCAATCTAGCCTTGCTTGTTCCAACTGACGTATAAGCTTTGATTCACGATCTCTGAAATTTGCGGCTTTCTCATATTCCTGATCACGAACTGCTTGATTTTTTTGATCCTTTGTCTGCTCAATCTCTTCTTCCAACTGGACTATATGTCCGGGAACATGAATATTTTTTAGGTGAACCCTTGCTCCCACCTCGTCCATAACATCGATAGCTTTATCGGGCAAGAATCTGTCGGAAATATAGCGATCTGATAATTTCACGCAAGCCTCAAGAGTTTCATCTGAATAGATCACATGATGGAATTCCTCATATTTTTCGCGGATATTCTTGAGAATATGAACTGCTTCATCGGCAGAAGGCGGATCGATAATAACTTTTTGGAATCGGCGATCGAGTGCTCCGTCTTTTTCAATATGCTGTCTGTATTCATCAAGCGTTGATGCTCCGATACACTGAAGTTCTCCACGGGCAAGCGCAGGCTTGAAGATATTGGAAGCATCGAGAGATCCTGTAGCACCACCGGCACCTACTATGGTATGAATTTCATCGATGAAAAGAATCACATCTCTGGTTTTTTCCAATTCATTCATAATAGCCTTCATTCGCTCTTCGAACTGACCGCGGTATTTGGTTCCGGCAACAAGCGCAGCAAGGTCGAGC
>CANETR010000097.1 GCA_947441325.1 Saprospiraceae bacterium | reverse complement strand
TACGCCTTCGCCAAAAGATAAAATTAATTGTTCTAACTCATAATTAGGAATCACTTCGATTTTAACTAATAATCCATCTTCTACCTGTTTATCTATTTGGGAGGAATGAATGGGTTTGGTGACAATATATGGGGCAAGCGAAGGTGTAAAGAGCAGTTCTATCTTTTCTAAATCGGCCCCCTCAGGTTTGGAAACACCAATAATATCCCCAAAATAATCTTCATTTGAAACATCTTCCCAAATTATTTCACTATCTATAAATTTTAAAGCGGTGCTTTCAATAGAAATTATTCTATCCAATGCAGCATTATAATCTGATTTATTTGATTCGTGATTTCTTCCAAAAACAAACCACCTATTATTATATTGCTTTAAAAAGTAAGGATGCAAATTAAAAGAATATGCTTCGTTGAATTTAAAATCTTTGTAAGTGATATAAATAACCTGCTTATTGTTTATTGCAGTAAATAATTTTGATAAAAATTCTTTGCCCTTTAAATACTGGTTTGATTCAAAGCTCATGATGGAATGTTCACGATGCTTTAAATCGAATTGACTTTCAAGTTGAGGAATTAATTCGTCTACCCATTCGAATTGTGCAACTCCAGAAAAACGAGACATGATAATTAAAGCAGACTTCAATTGTTCTGCTTCTATCATATTTAAAGGTTGATTTGTAATAGAAAAACTGAGATCTGAATATCGATAATAACACCTTTTTCCTACAGTATATCTTTCTAAAGGAACTGACCAACCGAATTCACTTTCCATAAATTCAATATCTAGAAAAATAGTTCTGCGTGAAATACCACTGCACGTGGGATCATAATCTGTTAAGACTAAATTACATTCATCTATCAAATCTTCTATAAAGTACATGCGACCAGGGTTGCGAAAACAACGGTCCAAAACTTTATAGCGAATAAATGCGTATTTGTTTACTGACATAACTAATGCAAAGGTAGTGCATAATATCCAAAAACAGCTGAATTTGAAAGAATTGATTAACTTTGTTTTTGTAGTGCAGTTAGATTGCATAATTGTGATCTAGCTTTGCAGAAGTTCTTTGAAACACTTGCCAGAAGATATTGATTCGTGGGTGCTGGTCTCAGATTTCGGTTTGAGACAATGATCGGCATCTTCTCCCGACCTCGCGTTGGGATGAATGTCACTTAGGCATTTATAACAGTGATTATTGATTTCAATGTCAATATGAAATTGTTATTTATGAATTTTTAGTGATTAATAGGTATTGATTTATACATACAAATAGAGTATCAGGCAGGTGTTTTCAAAGCTCTTCAAAACTTTAATATGAAAATTGAACAAGCACATATCAACCAAATACGACAACAATTTGCTGAACTTCAAAGCAAAGAGGACTTGGCGAAGCTATTAAGTGACGCTAAGAACATGTTATATGGAGAGAAGTGTAAGCCTGTTCAATTAAAATCATTGACCTATTACGCTAATCCTAAACTTTGTAAAAAGCGTTATCAGACTTTTACCATCAAAAAAAAGTCGGGAGCAGACAGAACCATCAATGCACCCATAAAAGGATTAAAATCTATTCTTCGATCTCTAAACTTTGCGCTGCAATGTGTAAATGATCCACATGAAGCAGCAACAGGTTTTGTTATAGGGAAGTCTATCGTTGACAATGCCAAAAAGCACGTGGGCCATCATTATGTTCTAAACATCGATTTAAAAGACTTTTTTCATTCTTTTGATAGAAAATGGGTTAAGTACGGTTTTTCATACGAACCATTTAATTTAAGCGGATCTAAAGAAAAGGAAGAGTTAGCTTTTCTATTGGCTAGTCTTTGCACCCATCCTTTTGAAATTGATGGAAAGGAAAAAACTGTGCTTCCACAAGGTAGCCCTACCTCTCCGACCTTAACTAACATTCTTTGTAAAAAGCTAGACCGTAGACTCACTGGTCTTGCCAACCGATTTGGTGCAACCTATTCCAGATATGCCGATGACATAACCTTTTCGTCACAGCACAATATATACACGGATGAAGCATTTAATAATGAGCTTAAACGAATTATTGAAGAAGACCAAAAACTAATTATTAACCCAAAGAAAACTCGGTTGCAGAAAGCTGGGTATCGCCAGGAAGCAACAGGCTTGATTGTAAACGACAAGGTTAATGTCCACAGTAGGTATGTAAAGCAAATCCGAATGTGGTTATATTATTGGGAAAAGTACGGTTATGAAAAAGCGGAACAGATTTTTAAACGCGATTACCTTACCGACAAAGGACATGTTAAAAAACCGAATGCTTGTTTAGTGAATGTGCTTGATGGCAAATTGGAGTTTTTGAAGATGGTTAAAGGAATTGAGGATGGGACTTATAAAGGGTTGAAGGAAAGGTTTGATTTTTTAAACGGAATGAAAGTCAAGAAAGAAAATGAGAAAATTGACTTAGAAAATGTCGTAAATACAATCTTGAATAAAGGGCTTATTGAGGGAATTAACCTTTATGATAGGTATAAAAAAAGCTAAATATGCAGGATAGGGAAAAGCTTAAAAAACTTGTTCAAATCATTGGGGATCTAATAAAATTAGATGGTAATGAATGGTTGATTGAAGAAATATTGAAAACAATTGGTGAAAAATCGCATGTTGAAGAAATAGCAAAGCATCCTTTTTTTGAGGATATCTATGAACATTGTATAAGACTAGTCATTGATAAACAGGCAAAAGATTTTTACTCTACCTTCCCAATTAACAATGAAGAACTCCTTAAAAATTTAATATATGATTTTAAAGAAATGGAATATAATAGACGACGTGATAGATTTTATGAATTTTCATTCTGCTTAAATCAACAGATTGAAGGAATAACTAACTATTTATTTGACAATGAATATCTAATTAAATGGAGAAATTTAAACGAAAATATAAAGAGGCAAGTTGTTCAAGACTATTCTATTGAAGGAAAGCAAATTAGGAAAACACTACAAGATTTAATTATTGAAAAAGAAAAGGAAAATAAAAATTCTTGGAGTGCTCAAAATAAGTTTCAATTAGTTTATTTTCTGATGACTACACCAAATAACTACAAACTACCGTTTGATTTTCAAAGATTTAAAAATTTAAGGCAAGAAATCAGTGTAGCACGTAACGAATCGCATCGAGGGTCCGATAAACTTGAATATCAAAAAAATATTTTAGAACAGATAAAAGGTAATGAATCAAAATATTACTTTAAATTTTATGGTTTCCTTCAAAATTTTGTAAGTCAAATTGAAGTAGTTTATGCCAATAAATCTGCACCAAAGAATAAAAATATCGTGCCACCAAATAAAACAAAGCCACAGAAAAATACCCTTGGTGCAATTAATCCTGACCTTGAAAAATTAAAGCAACAAATGGATAAAAATAAATAATGCAAATTGACTGCACAGATAACTCCAACCTTTGTATGAAAGGATAATAAAAATGAAAATTTTAGACCATTTCCAACATATAAATCTCACCAACGATCAACGCAATGCGCTGGAAATGCTTCATGCTTTTTTAGAAAGTGACGAGCGGGTGTTTATACTTCAGGGTTATGCGGGAAGTGGCAAAACAACTCTACTCAAAGGTTTTGTCGAATATCTTCAATCATTAGAGAAGAGATATCAATTGATGGCTCCTACTGGTAGAGCTGCAAAAGTCATGAATCAAAAAACAGGCTTTGAATCTACGACCATTCATAAAGGAATTTACAGTTTTAACGAATTACAAGAGATTAAACAAAGTGAAAATGAGAATGATGTTTCCTTTTTGTACCAATACAAAATCAGAAACAATACTGAAGTTCATAATTCAATTCTGATAGTAGATGAAGCATCTATGCTCAGTGATGTTTTGAGCCAAGGAGAGTTTTTTCGCTTTGGAAGTGGGCATTTATTGAGAGACCTTGTTTCTTATGCACGAATTCAAGAAGAAACCACAACGAGCAAAATCATTTTCATAGGTGACCCTGCTCAGTTGCCACCAATCGGAATGAAATTTTCTCCTGCACTTGACCAAAATTATCTTAATGAAACTTATAAGGTTTCAGTTAAGCAAACGGAAATGAAGGAAGTAAAACGGCAGGATGCCAATAATGGTATTTTGATTTCAGCCACTAAAATAAGGCAATGTCTGACTTCTGGTTATTTCAATGATTTTAATCTAAGAGAAAACAATAGGGATATATTCAATCCTACATATCAGGATTATCTCGATACTTACAATACTCAACAAGAGCAAAAAATCATCATTTGCTATCAAAACAAAACAGCACTTGATTTGAATCTTGCTATCCGTAAAGATAAATTTGGAGCTGATTTACCTATTCAGGCATCTGACACAGTTATTATTGGAGGGAACAATTACCGTTTAGGAATAATGAATGGTGAATTTGCAGTAGTTTCAGAAGCAAGTCCATCAGTTGAAAGCAGAGAAGTAAGTTTTTACATTGAAAAAGGGAAAACAAAAACTGTCAGATTAACTTGGAGAGGAATAAGCCTTGTTTTACCTGATGAAAATAATCAGCCCAAAACTATAAACGGATATATTTTAGAGAACTACTTATACGGTGATAATTACCTCAAACCGGAAGAGCAAAGAGCTCTTTATGTAGATTTTAAAAACAGGTATCCCAAACTTAAAAAAGGCACTCAGGAATTTAAGGACGCAATTATCAACGATAAATATTTCAACTGTATTCTTTTGAAATATGGATATGCAGTAACCTGCCATAAAGCCCAAGGTGGTGAATGGGCAAATGCATTTGTTTTTTGGGATAGAGGCGCAAAGTCCAATTTCAACTTTTATGAATCGGAACATGATCTTTCTGGTAAGACAAATTCAGATTTTTATCGTTGGGCATATACAGCAATTACCAGAGCATCTAAGAAACTTTTTTGTATCAATCCACCGTTTTTTTCATCCTTTTCAGGCATGGATTTTATTGATGTGAATGTTCAACAAGCCTTTAATGTATTGATAGGACAATCAAATCCTGTAATAGAAATTAATATCAGTGAGGTTTTACCAGAATTAGAAAAATATGGTTTAATTGATGCCCCATTAACCATTCAAGACCATTTCATTCACAGATGGTATAATCTTAGGAAGCATTACATAGATATTGAATCGTGGCAGAAATTTGGGTATGAAATACGTTATATCTTCAAGAGAGAGGGACAAACGGCCGCATTCAAATATTGGGTTAACGGTCAAAATGTATTCAAGAACAATTTTCAAAATGTGCCGGCGCAAACTAATTCTAATGAGTTTTTTGAGGCCATTACTAAAATACTTGATAGTGCTTCCCCTGTGGTAGTTAATCGAAATAATATCGCGGGGATTTTAACCCAAATTGAATTTGATGTAGCCATCGAAGAAGAGAAGCCTTTCTTGAAAAATCTTTTCGATTTTGTAAATATAGGTCTATCAGAAGATGAAAGAATTGTCAACATTCAGCATCTTCAATATAAAGAAAGATATACAATTGAAAAAAATGGCAAATCTTGTATAATTGATTTTGAATATGATGGTGCGGGTTTCTTTGGCAGAGTATTGCCATTGGAAAACAAATGCGATAGCCCCGAACTCCTTTCTAAAGTTAAAACCATTGTAAATAATCTTAAAGAAGCTGACTATGTCATTTAAAGAAATCAAAGAACTAAGACAAGCAGGTAAACTTGATGAAGCATTACAAATGGCTAATCAAGCTTTAGAATTAGATTCAGAGAATATTTGGAATAAGCGCGCCGCTGCTTGGGTTTATTACGATTACCTCAAAAAATATGCTCAACCAGAACAATATGAAGCATTCAAAGGATATATAATAAAGATAAGTGATTTGCAATTGCCTGAGTACGAGAAAATGGTCTTTGACAATTGTGCTTGGCAAATAGGCAGTTTAGTTTTTTCTTTACAGAAAACAGAGCAAGTTGATTTTGGTAAGATCAATGAATTGTTTGAGTTGATAACGACCTTTCATTTCACTAAGCCATCTGAGGCATATTCTTTTATTTACAAAGCGTTTCACAAAGGCTATCAAAACTGGTCTGGTTACCTGACTTTTGCTGACTGGTGGGATTTTGATAATCTACTTTCCCAAGATTATATTAAAGAAGATTTCAACGGTAAAAAGATCATGTCCATTGCTGAACAAGCATACATTGCCTACGCAAAAAAACTTTTGGAAGGAACACCTTTAGATCCTTTTGGACAGCAAAAAGTGATTGACAAGGATAAGATCCAATCATTCTTGCCAAAATTGGACTATTTGATTGAGAAACATCCTGACTATCAATATCCTCCTTACTTCAAAGCAAAACTTCTTTTAGCTTTGGGGAATGATGGAAATGTGCTTTCTGCATTTTTACCTTTTGCTAAGCAAAAAAGAAATGACTTCTGGGTATGGGAACTAATGGCAGAAATATTTTTAGGGAACAAAGAAATTCAGTTTGCGTGCTATTGTAAAGCCTTGAGCCTAAAAACACCCGAAGACTTTTTAATAAAATTAAGACAATCGTTTGCTGAAATGCTCATTCAAAAAAGAATGTTCAACGAGGCGAAAACGGAAATTCAAAAAGTTGTTTCAACAAGGGAAAAACATCAATGGAAAATACCAAACCAAATTATGCAATGGACAGAAATGGATTGGTACAAATCAGCAAATTCAAAAAGAGATAATTCGGACTTTTATATGAGTCACTTAAAGCAGGCTGAGGAAATCTTGTTTCAAGATATCCCAGAAGAATTAATTGTTGTTGAGTTTGTAAATGAAAACAAGAATATGCTATCGTTTGTGAAAGACAAGCAAAAACATGGATTCTTCAATTATGCTGGAAAGTTAATAAAGCCTCAAATAGGCGATCTTTTGAAGGTACGCTTTAATGGAGCAGGTCAAGATGGATTTTATAAGGTTTTGAGTGCGGAAAAAGCCGATCCCAATTTAACAGCTGATGCTAAAAAGTCATTTGAAGGAGAAATTAAAATAAATGAAGAAGGAAAATTTGGTTTTGTTGATGATGTTTTTGTAGAACCATCCATCGTTTCAAAATTAAATCTTCAAAATTCTCAAAGCGTATGCGGAAGAGCCATTTTGTCATTCAACAAAAAGAAAGGTCAGTGGGGCTGGAAGATGTTAGATTTATACAAACAGAATTTGAACAAGTAAATTTTACTGATAATGACAAAAAATGACGTTTTTGATTTAATAAGACAGAATGCACTTGATTATCTTGATATTT
>CANETR010000096.1 GCA_947441325.1 Saprospiraceae bacterium | reverse complement strand
TAAGTCGGCAGCTTCTCTGCCAACCAGAATTCCAATGGCAACACCCATGCCACCCAAACGGACTGCAGTATAAATATGATCGGAATACTGGGAAATAATTGGTTTTTTTTCGTTGCCAATTCCTAAAATTCCGCTCCAGCGCATTTCAATGGCTGTGTTTGTATGTTCACTAAGTAAATGTTTTTCAAGGAATTCCTCCAGGAAATTCTGAATTTCATCTGTAAGCTCCATTTTATCTGTACTTTCTTCATACTTGTACAAATGTCTGCCACCTCCTAGTAGTATCCGGTCGCCAATATTGCGAAAATAAACATATCCTTTGTTGTAATGAAAGCTACCTTTTAATTTCAGACCTGGAATCGGAGCAGTAATTAGCACCTGATTTCTTGCAGGATTAACTTCAACGGAGGGGAAAAGTCTTTGAGTAAATCCATTTGTACAAAGTAGTAGTTTTTTTGCTTTTAGCGTCCAGCCATTTTCGGAGAATAATTTTACATAATTTGCTCCTTCTTCAATCCGGCTGATTTCCATGCCGTTAAAAATCGTGATATCAAGACTTTGAGCCAGTCTGAAAAGACTTTCCATCATTTTACCTGTATGCAACTGTCCCTCATAGTTGTTTTTAATCAGATGATTAAACCCTTTTAGCGCATTGTGATTGATTAAATTATTAGCCGATTCAAACACATTTGGTCCGATTAGATCCTTCAAAAGGCTATTGTATTTTTCTATATTTTCTGCACAATGTTCATATACATTTCTATCGTCTGCTGAAAATACTTCATGCCCGCCCAAAGGCAAATAATCCATTGTTTTATCACCCAGTTTTTCTCTCAGACTCAAAAGACCCCGCCATCTTTTCTCTACCAAGGCCAGCATGGCATCTTCGCCGTTTTGTTCACTGTCATCCAATAATTCCGACATAGACCCGAAACAGGCAAATCCTGCATTTTTGGTACTGGCACCACAAGGCAAAACACCTCTTTCCACTATAATAATTTTGAGTAAGGGGTTTTGTTCCTTCATGTGGATAGCTGCATTAAGCCCCACAATACCACTCCCAATTATAATGACATCTGTATTGTTAAAAAAAGTATCCTTTTCCCAAAAACTGATTTGCATATCTATGTTGAATTTGTAAACGTTTACAATAATAAAAAAAGCGTTAAAGAAATTTCCTTAACGCTTGTATTTATTTTTAATAACAAAGAAATATTATTCTTCGGGATCATCTCCACTTTCATAATCGAAAGGCAATGTTTTTGAGTCCTTAACACTTGAAAGTGTCATCAGGGTTTTAATTCTTTCAATCTCATCAATTTTTGATAAGGTTTTGAAAAGAAGTTTTTCATAGGTTGGAATGTCTTTGCACACAAGTTTCATCACAACATCTGCCTCACCTGTGATGATGTAGCACTCTACGATTTCGTCTATCTGATTAACTTTTGCAATGAAGTTTTCCAATGCATTTGTTTTTTGCCATGCGATTGAAACCAATACAAAGGTTTTTACACTGAGGCCCATAGCAACAGGATCAATCTGTGCATGATAACTTTCAATAATGCCTGTATTTTCTAACTTTTTAACGCGCTCGAGAGTAGGAGCAGGGGAAAGACCAATTTTCTTGGAAAGGTCCAAATTGGTAATTTTACTATTCTGCTGTAAAATTTTAAGAATTTTTAGATCAATGTTATCTAGTTTTTGAGCTGGAGTAGCCATAGTTTAGTATAAAATTTGGTGGTAAATGAGGTAATTTCAATCGAGTTGCAAAAATAAGTAATTTTCTGAATATATCTAAATAAAATCTATTTTTTACAAAATATTATTTTGAAATATTCCGCTAGACATTTGAAATAATAGGTCTGCAATAAAAAAAGCGCCAAATCGGTCGATTTAGCGCTTTTAGAAAACTAGAATTATGTTTATGGCCAAATACCCATAGCCAGGTAATCGGCACCAATTTTTTTAATTGCATAAACAAAAGCAGCTGTGCGTAGGTCAGGAATATTTGGATCCGCCTGCCAGGTTTTTCTAATGCCCTGATAAGCTTGTACCATAGATTCTTCAAGACCAGAGCGAACAAGATCCAACTCATCAGCTCCATTTGTTAGCAATGCACGTTGTGTAGGGCTCAGTTCTTTTCCTGTCATTTGAAGGATAAGGTCAACCATATTATTATAACGGTTAGACGTAAAGCGTTTTTCCATGTGACCAAAGGTCGAGTGGGAGAGGTTTTTCAACCATTCGAAATAGGAAACAGTTACACCACCAGCGTTGATATACATATCAGGAATGATAAGACATCCTCTTTTGAGTAATACTTCTTCAGCTTCAGGAGTTACAGGACCATTTGCGGCTTCGGCAATAATTTTGGCTTTGATTCGGGAAGTGTTTTCGGCATTGATTTGATTTTCGAGTGCTGCTGGAACTAAAATATCACATTCCAATTCTAAGGCAGCACCACGATGTCCAAGCGTAGTTGTTCCAGGGAAACCTACGATAGAACCAGTGTTTTTGCGGAATTCAAGTAAAGCCGCAATGTCAATTCCTTCAGGGTTGTGGATAGAACCTTCATATTCGGCTACACCGATTACTTTGATTCCACCTTCATTGATAGAGATAAGACCAGTGTGAGAACCTACGTTACCCATACCTTGAATCACCATTGTTTTACCTTTGGTACCTGTGGTCAAGCCCAATTTTTTCATGTCATCTTCGAAAGACATAGCTTCTCTGATACCGTAGAATACGCCACGGCCAGTAGCTTCTGCACGACCAACAATACCGTTTTGCTCAACAGGTTTTCCGGTAACGCAACCAGCGCCGTCCATCTCACCATGTTTTAGGGTCATGTAAGTGTCCATAATCCAAGCCATTTCACGAGGACCTGTTCCATAATCGGGAGCAGGTACATCAAGACCAGGGCCTATAAAGTTTTTACGTACCAGTTCTGCTGTATAACGGCGTGTAATTCTTTCCAACTGTTCAACAGTGTATTTTTTTGGATCGATTTTTACACCACCTTTGGCTCCGCCATAAGGTACGCCGATAACTGCGCATTTGTAAGTCATAAGCGCTGCAAGTGCCATCACTTCATCCTGATTAACATCCATACTGAAACGGATGCCACCTTTAGTAGGCATTCTGTGATTACTGTGCTGAACGCGGTATGCCTCAATTACTTCAACATCGCCACCGTCATTGAGACGTACCGGAAACTTCATTGCGAAGATGGAGTTACATGCTTTGATTTGCTCTAAGAGGCCATTTGTTAGACCACTGTATGGAGCAGCTCTGTCAAAGTTCTTGACAACACCTTCGAAGAAGCTATAATGTTTATCCGCCATAGAATTAGATTAAATTAGTCAATAAAGAATATTTAAAAGTTGTTTCGATGCAAATTATTTTAGATGTCTCCATCTTCTTTTTCAATTTTTGCCAATCTTTTTTCGATGGTGTACATCATAAAAAGAATGCCAATGAATATTACAGCCAGTACAGCTACTACCACATATATTTTACCTGTGCTTTCCAAAAAATCGGTTTTTGTGGAAGCTGATTGTGCCTGAAGGAAATTCCCAAAGCTGCTAATTAAGGCAATTATTAGAAAGTTGATTATAAATTTCATAGCTGATTTTGTGGCAAAATTGAGATTTTTAAAAGTAAATAACAAATTAATCCAATTTATATTTTTAAACTCAGTTCAATTTAGTTTTAAAAAGCCAAATATATTGATTTATCGTTTTGGCTATCAATGTTTTATAGAGTTTCCATTTTTCTGACCCATATATTTTCAACCCTTATAGCCAAGTTGGCCATCCAAATGCCAAATAGTATCCATCCGATTACAGCAGGGTAGAAGACCAATCGCAGGCTACTGTCAAGGTCATAACTGCTAAAGGCCGGATTTCCCTCTGCCCCGGGATGAAGGCTATCCACCATTCTTGGAATGATGTACAACAATGGAATTAGGGTGGCAAAGGCAAAGATATTGTAAGCGGCTGAAATCCTTGCCCTTTTATCTGCATCATCAAATGAACTGCGCAGTACAAAATAAGCCAGATAAATGAGTAATGCTACCGCTGAGGTGTTTTGTTTAACATCCCAACTCCAATAAGCACCCCAGGTATGTTTTGCCCATAATGCGCCAGTAACTACGCCTAAAACACCATAGAGCACACCAACCATGGCAAAAGATTTAGCTTTGGTATCATTTTTTAAAGAATCGGCTTTGCCCAACTGTTTTATGGAGAAAATGACAGAAAGCAACAGCAGAAACATCATACCAAACCACATAGGAACGTGGAAAAACAGATTTCGCATGCTCTCTTCCAAAATGTTTAGAAAAGGAAAGCTAACCTTTTTAGTAGGTGCTATAAAATCTGCCGCGCAATTTTTTAAGGGCTTATCTGAGCTGCTACTGCTATCAGCAATCAGGTAAACTGAACTGAACACATAACCATTTTCTTTTGAGCCAATTTCAACGAATGGGAATGGACTTTGAATATTTTTGATGTCAAGGCCGGCTAGATTAAATTCCAAACCTAATTCTTTGGCAGAATTGATTTTTATGGCATCGGCACAAATAGCTTTTTGGGAATCTATTCTTATACGAGCTATTATTTGATCAGCTTCTTCCGCCTTAAATCTGGCATTGTAAAATTGCAATTTGAGCGCTTGATTCGCTGCAGTTTTGAGCGTCATCGCCGATTTGTCGGAAACAATTCCGCTGCGAAGCGGGATAAGCATCCCTGCTACCAGCGAATATAGAATGAGAAAAGCAGCTAGTATTTTCCACCAATGTTTCATGGGTTGCAAATTTATTTTATTTCAGCGCGGTTCAATTTATTTAAAAAAGCTAAACTGAGATTGTCCGTACTTTCTTAAAAAGGCAAAGTTAGAATGTTTTTCGAAATTATGTCTTTCATCGTGCTCAATGATTAAAAGACCTTCACCTTTTAAGAGATTTTTTTCAAAAACCAGGTCCGGAATTTTCATCATTTCATGGTCAGCATAGGGCGGATCGGCAAAAATAATGTCGTAGCTTTCGGCAGATGACTTTTGAAGAAACTGAAAAACATCTGATTTTACAACTTCTGCATTTGCCTCAATATCAAAGATTTTTAGATTTTTTTTGATGAAATTGATACATCCGCCAAATTTGTCCACAAAAGTTACTTTTTCTGCCGCTCTGGATAAAAACTCATAACCAACACTGCCCGAACCTGCAAATAGGTCAAGAACAATGATATCATCCAAAACAATGCTATGTTGTAAAATGTTGAAAAGTCCTTCGCGTGCAATGTCAGTTGTTGGACGGGTTTTCCAACCCTCAGAAGGCATATCGTATCTACGGCCTTTCAATTTTCCGCTTATTATCCTCATAATGTAAGGGATAAAATGTCAAAAAAAAGCTGTTCGGGCAATTCTTCATCAGTATTAAGCTTTAACGCTGACGGATTTTTTACAAATTCGTTATTGGCTACGTAATTAAATAAGCGTTTATAGATAGTCGAGTCTTCACTCAATTCACCAGCAATGTAAAATTTGTCTTTTTGGACATTAAATCCTGCTGATTTATAAAAATGTAAAACATGGTAAAGTACATCTTCGCTACTTATAAATTCCCTTTCAACTTTTTCCTCAGTAAGCCCAAAGCTAAGCGACCACATGAATAATTTACCTGATTGCCAATAGCTTAAAATAGCGGTTTTTTCACTGTATGTTTTATTAAAAGCACTGAGTAAAATAGTTTGACTGTCTTTAAACTTAACACCTGGAAAATGCTCCGCTAAATAATTTTTACAATGCACAGCTTCATTGTAATAGTCGAATAGTCTAAAATCAGCACTGCTGCTCGATTGAAAATTCCTGTTCTTGATGATGTCAAAATGATGAAATGCGCAATCGATTGAATCTAAACGATTAAGTTCGATTCCCGCCTCAGTAATATTTGAAAGCAGCTGTTCTAAATTATCCACTGAAATATGGGCAGTGTAAAACCCTAACTGCAAAATTTCACTATTTTTTTTTGAATAGACCAAATAAGTAAACCTATCCGGACCGATAAGGAGGGATAGGTTTAGTTCATTTAAAAGTACATTGCTTAGATCCATGTACTGTTTATCTATGATTTTATTTACCAATTACCAGAAGTTATTGCTTTATATAAATCACCGACCTTGATGACTTTTTTAGGATCGAACTCGGAATTGTACATACTGTATTCTTTGGGGTCAAACTCTGGCATGTAAGTTCCCACTGTTGTGGCAACCTCAAAGGTAGGCGTAGCAAAATTTGATGCAAGTCGGCTTCCTTCAAGCGCTATAGTACCACTTTTAATTTCAAACTCCTTTGCGGGTGTTTTTTTAGATTTGTCCTCAGAGAATGGTACAAATCTCATTTTGGTAATATATTCTTTAACTTTGTTTTCTATATAGGCATTGTCGGATTTATTCTTAGTAAAATCTTCCATTTTGAGATAGCCAACCTTAGCCATGTGACCGAATAGGGAGTCTTTAGCAGCAAGGAGCACACTAACGGTATCAGCCTTTTTTAAAGTATCGTAAGGGTCACCTTCTATTTTTAGAATCGAGAAACTGTCCTTGAGAAAGGTACTCAACATATCATCAAAGCTTCCTGCATAAGCACTATCCCCGTGCAATGACTTGTACATTTTCTGTAATTCTACAATATCTTCCAGTTGTTTGTGTACAATTACTTTTCTGCTGTCCCAGGTACTTTTAAAATTTACCGGACGGCGAATGCTGTCATAAATAAAGTATGACAAAACAACTACTGCGATTGCAAAAATTGCGACAAATACGTATTTCATTTTGTATAATTTTTCGAGTTTTATCTATTCAGCTGCAATATTAAGTAATTTTTGAAAAAACTAATCAAAGGAGCTATAATTTATATTTATAAATTAGGTAGAAATGATGAAATTAGTTGACATTCTTTTCTGGAAAAACAGATTCAACAGCATATTCTAGTGATTCCTGAAAGGCTGCCTCGTTCAGATTTAATACTTCATTGTTTTTGTTGAAATAATAAATAAGGTTTTCTGTCGGCATATTACCTGTAAGTTCATCTTTTGCCATAGGGCAGCCGCCATAGCCTTTTATTGCCCCATCAAATCTTTTGCAGCCATTTCGGTAAGCAGCCTCAATTTTTTCCTGCCATGTGCTGGCTGTTGTATGGAAATGTGCTCCAAATTCAACATCAGGATAGGGAGGGATTAGGTTGCC
>CANETR010000095.1 GCA_947441325.1 Saprospiraceae bacterium | reverse complement strand
CGACCATCTTCGGCAGTCCAAACCTTGGCGCATTCGTGGGCACAACGTCCCAGGCTAATCAATTTTTTAGCTTCGCCTGTTTTTGGATTTACCTCAACAACCCAGCCATAATGCTCGGGATAATTTTCACTGTAGTATTGTTCCCAACCAAGGTCAGAATCTAAATGTTTTGGGCTGTCAGCATTTCCAGTATAGTCACTTTCTCCATAACAGTCCTGATAATTTTCTTCACAGGTTAGAATCGTTCCCCAAGGTGTAACTCCGCCAGCACAATTGCCAAGTGTGCCCATACCCTCTTTTTTACCACGAATTGCCTGTGGCCATTCAAAAGGAATCATCGTAAAACCATTCAATCTTCTGTTTTTATCAGAATTTTTTACCAATTCCCATGAAGCCTTTTTATTTTTTCTGATGTGCAGAATTGAACCACCTACCTCGTACATTTCTTTTTCGACCTGTACTTTTGTTTTGGTTTTAGGATCAGTTTTGCGTGGAAATCCTGAAATAAACAAGGGATCTGGATATTCATGATTCACCCAAAGATAGCCTTCATCGGGATTTTTATTATCAAAAGGAATATAAGCAAGATAATCATTGTTAAAACCAAAAGTATCTTTTTCAGAAATTTTATCCTGCCATTTTATGAGCATTTCCCATTTCAAACCTTCAGCCAGTACAATTTCATCTTTAGATTGTGGACTGATGCCTAAGATTGGAAATTTTTCGGGTTTGAAAGCTGATTTATGTTGAACCTTCTTTGTATTACAGGCAGATAGAACGGGTGTGAAAGCCGTTGAGCCTGCCGCCAGCAGACCTGCTCTTCCGAGAAAATGGAGAAAACTCCTTCTGTTTTGATTTTTCATAATTGTTAGTTTGAACAAATATAAGACAGCATACCTGGCACTAGCTTCAAATCCAGGTTAAATCTTCATTAAAAATTACCAAGTTATAACATTTCAATTATGATTTCGTTTTGACATAATTTGGTAATTGAAATTTAATTTATCAGAAAAAAACACAGCTATCGAAACGCTGACCATGCATCATGACATCATTGCCCTCTATATACATATCGACCGGCATATTATTGAATTTCCAGTCTTGATCTTTTGTCCCGATATATCCTCTTTTTTGACCCCAGCCAATGCAGTACACAATAAGTTGTCTGTCACCAATTCGATATAATCTGGCGGAACAAGGTTTCCAAAGTCTAAGGAACTCTAATTTTGAGGCATTCTGAATCGTTCCGTCTTCATTTTGTTCCAAATTGGCAATTTTCTGATATTTGGAAACTAGGATTTCGGGGAAATCAATTTTTTTCGAAGCGGAGGAATCTGATAGCTGACAGTTTAGTATGAGATTGACGGAGTCTATTTTCAAATTAAACAATGTACAAGTACGGTCATAGGCACATTTTGCAGTTTTATCGAGAATGGCTTCTTCGAAATATGGAAGTGTTCTGGCATAAGCCAGCGCTTTTTCGAAGTATGGTTCCAATTTGCTGTTGTACTCAGCATCGGGAATGTCAATAAAAGAAAGTTCTTTTAAAAGATCATAGTTTACAGCGTCGCTACTGCTTTTTATTTTTAAATTCCCTTTCCATCGTGTTTCTATAGTATTTTTCGACAAGGGATCTGAACTAAATACAAAAGCTCCGGAAGCAGGTGTGTTTACATATCGTTCCAATTCCAATTCAAGGAAAATTATATCGGAACCACTTACACCCATTGGAAAAAGCGAATGCTGATAAGCATAAGTACATGCAAAAGCGCTTGTGGGGAATTGAATAATAATAAATAAAAAATACACAATAAGGTTATTGTAAAATTTATTCGTCATGTGCTTTCGTCGATTGTAACTTAATTGAATTCCAAAGTTCAAATTTAGCATAAAATATCCTTTTATTTCTGCCTATTTTTGAAAAAAAGGCGATAATTTCACGCTTCAAATATAAAGCCACATTTTAATTATGGGAAAGGAAGTTATATTAGTTACTGGCTCTAATGGTCAAATTGGAACAGTTTTAAGTGAAGCTTTGCGCGAAATTCATGGTATTGCAAATGTCATCTGTTCTGACATAAATGTGCCGAGAAATACAATCATCGGCTATTTTGAAAAACTGGATGTTCTGGACGGCAAAAGGCTTAATGAGATTATCCAAAAATACAGGGTTACTCAAATTTATCATCTTGCTGCCCTGCTTTCTGCAACAGGCGAAAAGAATCCTCAGTTAGCTTGGAAAGTGAATATGGATGGCCTTTTCAATATTTTGGAAAGTGCAAGAGAAAATGGCATAACAAAAATCTTTCACCCCAGTTCAATAGCTGTTTTTGGAGGAAATACCCCCAAACAAAATACTGCTCAATCGACCATACTTGAGCCCGAAACTATGTATGGCATCACCAAAAAAGTAGGTGAAGATCTTGGAAATTACTATTTTCACAAATACGGTCTCGACGTACGCGGCATAAGATACCCTGGCCTGATTAGTTATCAGTCGATGCCCGGTGGTGGTACAACCGACTATGCTGTTGACATTTTTCATAAGGCTGTAGCCGGCGAACATTTTGAATGTTTTTTGAAAGAAGGCACCCGACTTCCAATGATGTATATGTCTGATGCCATAAAAGGCACAATAGAACTCATGGAAGCGCCGCAAGAGAAACTTTCTCATCATTATGCCTATAATCTTGGTGCTATGAGTTTTGCACCCGAAGAAATTGCTGCTGAAATTCAAAAACACCTTCCTGAATTTACGATTAGTTATAAACCCGATTTCAGGCAGCAAATTGCTGAGTCCTGGATTGAAAACATGGACGATAGCTGTGCTCGAAATGACTGGGGCTGGAATCCAAAATATGATTTAAAATCAATGACAGAAGACATGATTTTCAACCTCAAGAAATTGCAGAAGAACAAGAATTACGATGAAACTAGGTTTTTATGACCTTGAAGATGAAAGAATGAAAGATAAAAGATTGAAAGAATATCTCGTCAGTATGACGAGATGAAAGATGAAAGATTCGAAGAAGTTCTAATTTCTACCTTCTTCTCGTCCTAAAGACAAGACTAATTTCTCACTTCCTAGTTCAGATTTCTGCCTTCCAATTTCTGATTTTTCAACTCTCAATTCTACCTTCTTCTCGTCCGAAAGACGAGACTACCTCTGACTTCTAACTTCTGACTTAAAACTTAAAACCTCTAACTTAAAAAAATATGTTCAACAACGTAAAAGAAAGCTACCAAAAAGAAATACAGGAAATTAAAGCTGCAGGACTTTGGAAAAAAGAACGCATTATCACTTCAGCGCAGGGTGCAGAAATTGAAACCCTTGAAGCAGGCGAAGTATTAAATTTCTGTGCAAATAATTATTTAGGCCTGTCCTCACATCCCGAGGTTATAAAGGCAGCAAAAGAAGCCATTGACACGCATGGTTATGGCATGTCATCCGTTCGCTTCATCTGTGGAACACAGGATATACACCGTGAGCTGGAAACAAAACTGGCTGATTTTCTTGGTACGGATGATTCTATTCTTTATGCAGCAGCTTTTGATGCAAACGGAGGCGTTTTTGAACCGCTTCTTGGAGAAGCAGATGCCATCATTTCAGATGAGTTGAACCATGCCTCTATCATTGACGGAATAAGACTTTGCAAGGCAAAGCGCTTCCGTTATAACCACAACAATATGGCATCGCTGGAAGAACAGCTAAAGGCTGCCGAAGGTTGTCCCCGTAAACTCATTGTTACAGATGGTTCTTTCTCAATGGATGGCACAATTGCACAATTGGATAAAATCTGTGACCTTGCCGATAAATATGGCGCAATGGTAATGACAGATGAATGTCACTCGAGTGGATTTCTGGGCAAAACAGGCCGAGGCACTCATGAATACAGAAATGTAATGGGTCGGGTTGATATTATTACTGGTACTTTGGGCAAGGCCTTGGGTGGAGCATCGGGTGGATTTACTGCTTCGCACAGCGAAATTGTTGACCTTCTGCGTCAGCGTTCTCGTCCCTATCTCTTTTCGAATACCGTAGCGCCTTCTATTGTGGGTGCATCTATTAAAGTTTTGGAATTATTGACTTCATCTACTTACTTACGCGATAAACTGGAAGCCAATACAAAATATTTCCGTAACGAAATGACTAAGGCTGGTTTTGATATCATTCCTGGTGAACATCCAATTGTTCCAATTATGCTTTATGATGCTGTTTTAGCTCAGGAGATGGCTGCAAGGCTATTGAAAGAGGGTATCTATGTGGTTGGGTTTTTCTATCCTGTGGTAGCTAAAGGCAAGGCCAGAATCAGGGTACAGATATCTGCTGCACATGAACAGATTCATCTGGAAAGAGCAGTTGCCGCTTTTACAAAAATTGGTAAAGAACTGGGCGTCTTAAAATAAGTTGCTCGCTTTTGAATAATATTTAAAAGGGGAATTTCTTACGAAATTCCCCTTTGTTTTTAAAACTGTATAAATTTCCTAACATGTTGTTCCATAGCCTTCAGATTATCGGCATCCTGAACAAATCCGTCTGAATTCACAATCTTCTCAATAGTAGAAATTGGCTGATGAGGTGGCATAACCGTAATATGAAGATAATTGAGTACACCAGTAAAATGCTCCAAGCCTCTTAAATTTCCGGCTCTTCCCGAAGAAACACCCATAAGGGCAGCCTTTTTACCACCATGAAATGAATCTTTGTAAGCTCTGACGGAACAAGCATCGAGAAAAAGTTTCAAAACACCTGGGAAACTGCCATTATATTCTGGAATTACAAAATACAATTTATTAGCCTTTATCAGATATTCGTCCTGTATTTTAGCTAGTTCGGGCGATTGTTTTTCACTTCCATACATATCGACATGTAAAATATTATCCGGAAGGTCTTCCAAGGAAAAAAATTTGACTTCCTCTTCTGTATTATTTTTAAAAAGATCGAAAACTTGTTTGGCAACTTTTGATGTTGCACTGTTTTTACGGTTTGTACCAGAGAATACTGTAATCATTATATAGTAGGTTTATTATTTTCATTTATGAAACACGTACAAACATCTTATGTTTGACAATTTGCATATAAATCTCAAAAATACTATCTTTGCATAGAATCATCAAACCTATAAAATAAATATTATGAAAATCAGTTTTTACGGTCATGCTACATTTATGGTTGAGATAAAAGGCAAGAAAATCCTTTTTGACCCTTTTATTACTCATAATCCACTTGCCCAAGAAGCCAATATTAGTGCCGATAGCATTAGCCCCGATTATATTCTGATATCACATGGACATGCCGATCATATTGCCGATGCAGTAAGTATAGCAACAAGAACCGGAGCAAAGGTCGTTACGAGTTGGGAGATTCATGAATGGCTGAACAAACAAGGCGTTCAAAACACTCATCCAATGAATACAGGAGGAAAATGGACCTTTGATGAATTTACGGTGAATTGTACAGTTGCACAACATTCAAGCGGTTTGCCCGATGGTTCCTATGGTGGAAATCCATTAGGTTTTGTAATTTGCTCTGACGAAGGCAATTTTTATTACTCAGGAGATACTGCTTTGACAATGGACATGCAACTCATTCCAATGCTTTATCCAAAATTAGACTTTGCACTTTTACCCATTGGGGACAATTTTACAATGAATTATGAGCATGCTGTTATTGCAAGTGATTTCATCAAATGTAATACCATTGTGGGGCTTCATTTTGATACCTTTGGCTTCATTGTAATTGACCACGATGCTGCCAAAAAAGCTTTTAGCGATAAAGGCAAAACACTTTTCTTACCAAAACCCGGTATGAACTTTAGTATAGAAAAATCTTAAAACAGATATAATCAAATAATGTTAAAAGTAGGTATAACAGGCGGAATAGGCAGTGGCAAAACCACTGCCTGTCGTTTATTTGAGCAGTTGGGTGTTCCAGTCTATTATGCCGATGACAGAGCAAAATGGTTGCAAAACAATGAACCAAGTTTGATTAGCGAGATAAAAGAAATATTTGGCAGCAACATCTATATCAATGGCGAACTAAACAAAGTAGAACTTGGAAAAATTGTCTTTTCTGACAAAAAAAAGCTCGAAGCCCTAAACGCTATCGTTCATCCTGCAGTTTTCAAAGATGCTGCCGAATGGCAGGAGAAACAACAAAAAAAAGCTTTTGCTTACACATTGAAAGAAGCCGCCCTGCTTTTCGAGACTGGTTCATATAAAACATTGGACAAAATTATCGTAGTATCTGCGCCCCTTGAGCTTAGAATTGAAAGGGTAATGTCAAGAGACAAACTTAGCAGAGAGGAGGTAATTAAAAGAATTAACAATCAGATGCCACAAGAGGAGAAAGAAAAAATGGCAGATTTTGTTTTAAATAATCTTAGTCTTCAGGATTTGGAAAGAGAAGTATTGAATCTGCACCATTTGATAAAAGATAAATATTGTTGAATAATAACTGATTAACACCCCTAAAAACAGTTAGATATGAAAAAGAAGCTTATTTTTTTCGGTATAATTGCCCTAATAGTTTCAATTATTGTAATCATCATTGTAAATTCTACCTTTTTAACCATCGATGCGGGTTTTAGAGGTGTAGTTTTTAGACCATTTTCAGGCGGTTTAGATAAAAAACATGTGTATAAACCAGGATTTCATCTTATAGTCCCCTGGAATAAAATTTATATTTACGATGTTCGTGAGACTCAGATAGAGGAAACAATTTCTGTTTTAGCCTCCAATGGCATGAATATCAAATTGAATGTCAGCGCAAGAATCAATCCCCTTCATAATAAACTGGGCGAAATACATGAACGATTTGGATTGAATTACCAGAATACCTTGGTTAGACCTGAATTGAGGGCATCGGTTAAAAAAATTGTTGGCAGATTTCGGCCCGAAGAACTTTATACCAGCAAAAAGGAAGAACTACAAGCAGAAATTATCAAAGACCTTTCTAAGGTTTTTGAAGCAAATTTTATCGACCTGCGTTCATTGATGATTAAAGATGTAGAACTGCCCGAAAATGCAAAAAAAGCAATAGAGGAAAATTTAGCAGAGGAGCAAAAAGTGCTTAAATATGAGTACATATTAGCTCAGGAACTCAAGGAAAAAGAGCGCTTGCTTATTGAGGCAACAGCAAAATCAGAAGCAAATGCCATACTTACAGCCGGACTAAGCGACAAGGTATTGGCAGAAAAAGGAATAGATGCCACTTTGAAACTGGCAAATTCTCCAAACGCTAAAATAGT
>CANETR010000094.1 GCA_947441325.1 Saprospiraceae bacterium | reverse complement strand
TTTTTGACAAAATAGCGCATGTCAACAGCTCGCTGATTATCGTAGTACATGCCTGCTACCCTATTGTCAACAATATTGAAAATTGCACGACTAATATAAAACAGGCGATAAGTACCGATGCTTCGCCCGTCAAAATGCCCCGCTACAAATAGCTTTCTGGTTTTTAGTGTCTGATTCACATCTTTAAAAATAACCCACTGCCGCTCCCCTGTTTTTGGACTAAGCCCCTTGTAAACAATCTCATATTTTTCTCCATTAGAGGATTCATAAATTCCTTCAAATTGTTCGGAATAGTCTTTACAGACATCGACAATATCATTTTTGTTACCACCCAAAACAACCGCCAGTCTTGAAAAAACCTTTGGCCATCGAAAGGTTTCTTTCAAGCCCTGCCGCACAATCACCACATTGTATTTTGGATTTACGTATAAAAACTGTCCGCTAAATCCGGCAGCAAAAAAATCATTGTCACCCAGAAAATCTGTGTCGATACAACCGTCGCGCCAGAATGAATTGCTATATCCCCACCAACTGTCGTCGCGCATCTCTCTTTTCATGAGTTTTTCAACAAAATCTATGGGCAAAATCTGTTGCCCTTCCCACACACCTTTATTTAGCAATAATTTGCCAATTCGAAGCAAGTCAGTACTTCTTAGTGCTATTCCGCCAAAGGCTCTGTTGTTGCCAAATTTTTTACTATCGATGGTATATAAGGCGTCGTACTCCATGCCTAATGGCTGCCAAAGTTTTAGCTGTAAATAATCTTTCAATTTCATTTTTGTTGCCTTTTCGAGGCAAAGTCCAAGAATCTGAGTAGCAATTGACTGATAATTAAAAAAAGTACCCGGCCGATGCGACATTCGGTCATAATCGGCAATAAAACTACCCTGATTTTTGTGATAATACAACATAGCAAGCCTTGCCAAATTGCCCCTGTCACTAAAGTCGATACCCGAAACCATATTGAGCAGGTGCTTTATTTTTATGTCTTTTCTAGCATCCTGTGCATATTCTGGAATAAAATCAGCAACTGCTTGTTCGGGGTTAATAAGGCCATCATTTACTGCAATTGCAGTAAGCATGGCTGTTATGCCTTTTGTAATGGAAAATATGACCTGAGGATCTTCTTTTTTATGTTTATTACCGTAATATTCATACAAGAGGCTATCGTTCCTCATGACTAAAAATGCGGTGGTTTTACTTTCCTCCAAAAACGCTTCCAGGCTATCAATTTCCAATCTAAAATGTGCGGGCACCCATGTTTTAAAATCAGGAATTGAGTTTCCCCCAGCTCTAACAAAGGCCATAGATTTCTGTGAAGTCGCCTTTACCGTATCACAAGGAAAAATCTTGTAATCGCTCACTGAGGGATTGAAATGAGCTACAATCCTCACATAGGTACAGGAGGAGCTTAGCGCAAGGACAAAAAATATGCTGCTTAAAATTAATAAATTTTGCTTTGTGACCATTGTTAGTTTATGCTGTTGCTTTTTTATTTTTCCTTCTATAGAAAAAGAGGAGCAAAACAATAACCGAGCCAATTACAGCACTTATTATCAAATAATTAAAATAAGATTTTTGCGCTAAGAAAATAGGTGAATAGTCGCCCAATTGTATAAAACAGGCCCATAAAGCTGGATGGGCAGACATGCCATTAGACTTTTCGAGATATTTTATTTTTGCATTACGCAGGGCCTTATCTTTTTGCTGACCCGCCTGCAAATTGGCATAAAAATCGGATATTAGCTCAGTTGCCGACTGATCATTGAGTTTCCACAATGTCATTACTACCGAAGGCACTCCTGCATACATAAATCCCCTGCCTAAGCTCACAACGCCCTCACCGCGCTGATACTTGCCAGCCCCTGTCTCGCAAGCCGATAAAACGGCAAGTGATGCATTCAATTTCGATTCCTTGATTTCATAGGCACAGAGAAAATTATCTTCCTCTTTATCGCCGTTATCAGAAAACATCAAACTTGAAAATTCAGGTTCATTTTCATCAAGTAGTCCATGCATGGCAAAATGCAAAATGCCATAATCCTTGGCTTCCTTTTTCCAATTCTTTTCAGAGGCCTCGAATTTGTCATAATATTTACCCTGATATTCATTTTTTAATGCCAAAATCTCCTTTTCTGCCCCAGGTAAATCTTTTGCATCAGACCTTAGTCTAAGTTCTTTTTTATTAGTATTCTGAATGGTAATACTGCTTGTATCTTTTGATTCGATTTTTTTTGATGGACCCATTGCCAGAATTTTTCCATTTAACTGCTTTCTTGGTTCTTTGTGCTCTAGCCAAAGTTGAGCCGAGTAATCATAATTCAGCGTATAATCATTCAACAAATAAGGCAATTTTGCATAATTCGGATCCTTTGATATTTCCGCTTCTTTGGTTAATAATGCCTCAAAAGGCAAATATGAGAGCGTTCCGTCAGCAATTATTACTAATCGTTTTGATTTATCCTCGGCTTTTAAGTAAGGTTTTAACCATAAATTGTATTGTTCCAGCGCAGCATTGCTGTATTTTCTAAAATATTCTTCCGGGCTATTGATGGCATAAGGCAAATCGGCTACCAATTTTTGAAAATCCAAAACACTATTTGTCACGGTACTGTCGGCAATAACCTGATGACATTCAAAATCATTCTTTCGAAGTACAAAAACAAAACTGCGGTTTTTGCCCTGAAAATATTCCAGCGTTATAGTTTTGTCATCCAATTTCGACATCACATCCTTGGGCTTAATGTTTAAAAGTTGAAACTTCAGCTTATGATAATCGGGGTAGTCCTTCTTTATAATATACGCAATTATGTCAATCTCTTGTTGGATTTCAAGTAAGTCCTTTTCAAAGGAAAGAATTGCTTGACTATCATTTTCAACAATTGCATCTCTCTTTTTTCTCTCTACTAAGTTTGCAAACTTTTTTAGGCGATTTTCCCTTAGTAGCAGGCTATCTGGTACAGTTCCAAATTTATTTGATGTTTTTTCTTTTAGTGATTCATACAAGAGTATTGATTTACTTCGCTCAGAAATTAAAAAGGCCTCTTCTTTGTACTTTTCTTCTTTTGTTTCTTCTGCCGCTAAAATTGAGTAATAGATAGCATGCTGAAAATAGGTGTGCGCTTTTTTATTGAGCCAGACCAATTTAGAACGATAGTTCACTGTTTGACTAATGTGTAGAAGAAGGTCTGATGTGACTTTAGAAACGGCGAATATATCTACCGCACTGATTTGGTCTATTTTATTTACCCGCATACTATCTAGAATTATAGATTTTAAGCGTAGCCCATTCATCATTAGTTCTTTATTATTGACGAATTTTGGATCTGGATTCGATCTATAATTTACCGAATCAATTTCCTCAGTAGTATTAGCATAAATGGCTTTTTGGATATGCCCCAAACCTTCTTTTAATTTACCTTCTGCAAGACATAATCCAGCGAAACTGTAATAAACATTTGATGTTCTGTAGTTTTTCTTTTCAAATTTTTGATTTACTATTTGCACTGCTTTTTCATAATAATACCTAGCCTTTTTAAATTCTCCAGCCTTGGTATAAACTCTTCCGATCACCTCATATGAACGATCCAGACTACGTTTTGTATTTTTTTGAAATTCCAGAAGATCCTCAACGAATATTATTGCGCTGTCAGTTCTATTAGTTTTTATCAGAAAATCGGCCATTGACCTGTAAACCGAAATCTGATTCATAACTATTGGCTCTTCTTCTTTCTGAGAGAGTTCTACAGCTTTTTTAAAAAATTCGTAGGCTTCATCAAAACGGTTTAGGCTCAAATAACATCCTCCCATATTCTCATAAAGAATCGAAGCTTCATAGACTTCATTGGTTTTTAGTTGTATTTTCAATGCCTCATTGTAATATTTCAAGCCATTCTCAAAATCTCCCAATTCATTGTAATTTACTGCTACGTTGACAAAAGCTGTTTTGAGATTCTGATACTTATAGGAATTGGTTTTGAATTCTAATTCTAAACAAATTAAGGAATATTTAAGAGCTAGTTCATATTCCCCATGAAGGTTATAAATTTCATTGCACACATAATAAAAATCTAAAAGCCCAATATCCTTTGGGTCAATACATTTCTGCAGACTTATTTCTGCTTTTTTGAGATATTTAAAGGCAGAAACAAAATCATCTGCATGTAGAAACTGTTGTGCCAAAAAGGTATAAAAGTTTACCTCGAAATCCCAATCTTTGTTAATCGCAATTTCAGCTAAGGTTTTTTCGGCATAAACCTGAAAAGAATCCAATTTCATTTCATATAGAAAAAAGCTGGATTGTGCATCATAAAAATATTGTCTAAATCTTGGGGTTGCCTGAAATTCATTCCAATAAAGTGCAATTTTTTTTCTTTTTGGTGGAATATCCAAATCTGTTCTTGCCGTCCAAAGTATTAATTCTTTTTTTAATATTAAAATAAGCTCCTCATCCATTTTTTTTTCTTTCGCCAGTTTACGGGCTTTTTCGTAATAAAAAGCTGCTGAATCAAACTGCTCATTATAAGCAAGTTTATCAGCAACTTCTCTCAATTCCACGATAGTTTTTAGCGGAGTTGATATTTGAAAAGAAAAAAGCAGGATTAAAAACAATCCAAAAATTACTGGAATGACAAAATATTTCATGGATACTGGCGCAGATATAACAGGGAAATTTCTTGTTGAAAATAATTACTCACCTTTAATAACAGGAACTTTAATAAGTCTGCAATTAAAAGTTTATAATGCTAAAGTAGCATTTTTTTTAACTACTTCTGCTTTTCCAGAAAAATAAAATGTAGCAGAGGATTTTGCTAGGATTGATGGGCAGTTGCTGATTTGTTCTTTCTTCTAAAGTAAACAAATAAAATCATAAGGGCAAGCAAAATAATCCCCGAGATTAGATAATAATTGAAATTCCCTGCCTTTTCAATTTCAATAACTGAATAGTCGCCCAATTGTATAAAACAGGCCCATAAAGCTGGATGGGCAGACATGCCATTAGACTTTTCGAGATATTTTATTTTTGCATTACGCAGGGCAGTGTCTTTTTGCTGACCGGCCTGCAAATTGGCATAAAAATCGGCAATAAGCTCAGTTGCCGACTGATCGTTGAGTTTCCACAATGTCATTACTACCGATGGCACTCCTGCATACATAAATCCCCTGCCTAAGCTCACAACGCCCTCCCCACTCTGATACTTGCCTGCGCCTGTCTCGCAAGCCGATAAGACAGCAAGCGATGCATTCAATTTCGATTCCTTGATTTCATAGGCATAGAGAAAATTATCTTCCTCTTTATTACCATCCTCAGAAAATACCAAACTGGAAAATTCTGGTTCATTCTCATCAAGAAGTCCATGCATGGCAAAATGCAAAATCCCATATTTCGGCGCTTCTTTTTTCCAATTTTTTTCCGAGGCATCGAATTTGTCAAAATATTTGCCCTGATATTTATTTTTAAGTGATGAAATTTCCTTGTTTGCTCCTGGCAAATCTTTCACCCCTCCTCTCAATCTAACTTCCTTTTCGCTTCTAAGTTGTCTGTAAACAACTGTTGAATCATTCTGTCCGGTAGTGTAGGATGGACCCATTGCCAGAATTTTTCCATTTAGCTGCTTTTTGGCTTCTTTGTGCTCTAGCCAAAGTTGAGCCGAGTAATTATAATTCAGCGTATAGTCATTCAACAAATAAGGCAATTTTGCATAATTCGGATCCTTTGATATTTCCGCTTCTTTGGTCAATAATGCTTCAAAAGGTAAATATGAGAGCGTTCCGTCTGCAATTATTACTAATCGTTTTGACTTATCCTCGGCTTTTAAGTATGGTTTTAACCATAAATTGTATTGTTCAAGCGCTGTATTGCTGTATTTTCTAAAATATTCTTCCGGACTTTTGATGGCATAAGGCAAATCGGCTACCAATTTTTGAAAATCCAAAACACTATTTGTCACAGTACTGTCGGCAATAACCTGATGACATTCAAAAGCGTTGTTTCGAAGTACAAATACAAAACTGCGGTTTTTGCCCTGAAAATATTCCAGCATTATAGTTTTGTCATCCAATTTTGTAGTAATATCGATGGGCTTAATGTTTAATTCCTGATATTTCAGACGATAATATTCTGGGTAGTTTTTCTTTAGTAAGTTTCTTAAGCTTTCGATATTCATTTGAATTTCTAACAACTCCCTGTCATAAGCAGATATAAGTTGGCTATCCTTTTCTAATAAGGCATTGTTTCTTTTTTTCTCAAGACTGTAATACAGTCTTTTTAAACTATTTTCTTTTTCGGTCAAACTGTCTGGCACGCCAGCAAAACGAGCTGCTGATTTTTCCTTTCGCGATTCAAAAAGCAGAATAGATTTACTCTTTTCAGCAAGTAGAAAGGCTTGGTCCTTATACTTGTTATTTTTTTCCTCTTCTGCTACTAAAAGTGCATAATAAATCGCCCGTTCAAATATGCGAACTGATTCAGCATTAAGCCAATATGATTTAGAACCAGCGTGTTGTACACTTTGATTAATGTATAATATCAAATCGACAGAGGCAAGTGCAGTATTATACACATCTACAGTCTTTATACCAGACAGTCCGTTTATGCGCATACTGTCCAACAAAGCTATTTTAGTGTTCAGTTGGTACAACATTAAATCCCGGTCAATTACTTTACTGATATCAGGATTCTGCCTGAGATTCAAACTATCAAGGCCATAAGTAGTGTTCGAAGCGATTGCCTCCTGAATAAGTTGAGCGGATTTAATATATTTTTTTTGATTCTTATAAACATCGCTTAAATTAGATAGCGCACGGGCAACTTCAGGGTGTTTATCGCCTAATTTATTTCGATAAATACTCAGTGTTTTTTGGAAGTAATATGCTGCCTTGTTGAAGTTCTTCTCATATAAGGCAAGCTTTGCTAGTCTGTCATAGGTAGAAGCCTCACGGTAATTAGATTTTTTTTGTAATTCCAGCAATTTTTCGCAGAAGTAGTTCGCACTATCTAGTTTATTCAACTTTATATAAACAGCAGCTAGACCCTGAATGGATGTTATTTTATTCTGATTATCAGTTTGGCTATTTCCAGAGGAATAATTTAAAGAGGTTTTTAAAGGTTCAATAGCTAATCTTATATCAGAGGAATGTTTCAATTTAAATAAGCCAATGTTATTGTATGTAATAGCAATACCAGAATTTTGATCAAATTTTAAAATAAGTTTTAAGCTTTCATTATAATATTTTTCTGCATTTTCAGAATCTTCC
>CANETR010000093.1 GCA_947441325.1 Saprospiraceae bacterium | reverse complement strand
TTTTCTGCTTATTCTTCAAGAGAATTATGCACAAGACTTTATCAACAAGGAAACATCTTCTAAAATAACTGTAATAGAAAACAGTTCTGAAAAAGTTTCTATAATAGCTTATTACCAATCATCAGGTAGATGCATGTGTGAGGAAACAGAAAAATTTGAGATTGTAAAAAACGTTCAGGGTATATTTATACATGAGGTTCAAGGTAATCCAGATTATACATTGAACTTGGAATATACAAATGGTAAAATTTCAAAAATTACTGTAAAAAATGATCAAGATTACCAATGTTGCATGATAAAAGCTGGAATTTACCAACCAAAATTAAAAAAAGAGTAGAAAAATAGTCAATTCTCATCATTGTATTTACCAAAGTCGTCGAGCTAAAATTTGTTAAATAACATTGATAAAAGTTCTCCAAAGCTTATGAATTTTAAATTGATTTAGGGACTATAAAACATGCTAAGCACACAATATTTCCACTTCATTTTTTATACGACGAACCTGGCTTGTATCGCTAAAATTCCAATAAAAGTTAGTCAGAAAGGCTTGCTTTAATAGCTTTAGCTATTAAATTTTCCTATGTTTGTACAAGGAATATTTGATTTCACAACAAAAAAAGGTAAGTAATCAAAATATTCGGAGGATTCAATTTGGATTTTGCAAAACAAATACGTATCTTTGAATAAATAACACGTATCATGACAACTAAACTCACTTTAACTGTAGAAAAATCAATCATTGAGAGAGCTAAAATGTATGCCAAAAATACTGGTAGAAGTTTATCCGAGCTTGTTGAAAAATACTTAGAAACTATAACGGAGGAGAATGACAATCAAAAAATATCTCCAAAACTTAAAAAGATTATTGGTGCTGTTACCCTTCCGAAAGACTTTGATGAAGAAAAAGAACTGCGTTCCTATCTAGAGAAGAAACATTTATGAAAAAAATATTTGTCGATACCAATATTATTATAGACCTCATTGCTGACAGAAGGCCGTTCAGTAAATTCGCTATTGAAATATTTACCAAAGCAGAAAATAAGAAGTTTAAGCTTTATACTTCTTCTCATTCGATTGCCACAACACACTATTTATTAAAAAAATATATCGAAGAGAAAGAACTTCGAAATGTTCTTTATAGTTTATTAGACTTTATTCAGATTATACCAGTCGACCTAGAACTAATTAAAAAAGGGCTAAAATCAAAACATAAAGACTTTGTAGATGCAATTCAAATGCTATGTTCTTACTCTATAGAAAAAATGGATTGTATTGTGACAAGAAATATTAAAGACTTTCGGGACTGCGAAATTCCAGTATTATCACCTGATGAATTGGTAAAAAAAATATAATTATCGACTGCTGTTAACCTAGTCCAGTGATGACATTTCGGCAGCAAGACAACATTATATTATTCAAAAAACAACACCAGAAAACCCATAAACCATCCAGAAAATGCCAGTAGGTACTTAGCATTTCGAGTTTCAATTTTATTTTGTTTCTGTGGGAAGATTTATTCTAGTGGCTTAAATAAGCCCGTTTATGTGCTTTAGCAAAATAACCGTATTTTGACGATTATCCCAAAATGACATTATAATTATCTGTTATTTCTTTCAGTCCAATATTTTAAAATCTGTCTTCTTTGTCTAGCTGCAGTTTCTGTCCAGATTACATTCCTTTTAGCCATTCAGTGTCCATTTTATCTAAATCGTTTTGAGAAATGACTCTGTTGTACTTGATATCTGCTTCGCTCATTTCGAGCAATAATTTATGTTCCTCAGTTAGTTTATATTTATCTGCTACAACAGAACTATTGTCGACCAATTTGAAAAGTGCCAAAAGATAATCCCTATCTGAGATTTGGAGTATTTTATCAATAATGCCATTTCTGATTTCATCAATGTTGGCCATATTAGTATATTTTAGTCAATTTAATATAGCAAATCTACTTAATATTTTTATTTTAAACCAATCACAACATCATATTCACCAAAAAAAACAGCACCAGAAAAACCCATAAACCATCCAAGAAATGCCAGTAGGTACTCAACATTTCGAGTTTCAATTTTTTGTCCGGATCGGAAAAATAGACCAGCACACTTACAGGTTCTTTCATACGAAGGTAGGCCGCGATAAGAAATATAGCCAAGAATGGTAAGCCTGCCAATACGTGGGCAAAATGCAGTCCCGATAAAGCATATAAATACTGTTTGCCGATTCCGATATTGTTACCCAAAAGCACCTCATAATACAAGGTCCATCCAAGTATTTGCAGCGCTAAAAAAATAAGGGTAAGTATAAAAGTTCCCCAAAGCGATAGTTGATACTTCAAAGTATTATCTGCCTTGTATGATTTGTTGGCTAAATGCATCGTATAGCTGCATCCCAAAAGTAGTACCGTATTAGCAATAAAAATTGGCGGCAAGTAGACTCCACTGTTGCCCTGAGCAGCACGGGTTGACACATAACCAACAGCAAATACAACAAACAAAATAGTAAGGCTAAATAAGAGCAGATAAAGATAGAGCTTTGGTTGCGCTATATTTATAAAGGGTTCTTCCCTCTGATCTTTGTAGTATCGCTGCTTCTGATTCATGTTTGTCAATTTTTAGAGTTGACAAAGAAGTATAAAATCACTATCTTTGTATGCATCTTAAACAAAAATACATGAATTGAGTTTGTTTTCACCTAAAAGATTTTCAATGAAGGCTTTGTTTTTACTTTTTACGCTGGTATTTTTTAACTGTAGTCAGGCTTTGCAGAATGATAAAAATCAGACTATTGAATCCGTTGAATCCGATGCGCTTTTAAAATATAGCCCCGAACGTAAGATAGGCGACACATTGCTTGTTCACAATTTCATGCTCATCTCCTATTCAAGAACATTGAAAAATCCCGAATGGGCCATTTATAAACTCAACCAGGAGCGAATTTTATCTGAAAACAATGCCCGAAGAAGAAATTTCGAACCCGATCCTGCTTTAAAAAACGGAACAGCCGGCAGCTGGGATTATAGCGAAAGCGGCTATGACAGAGGACATATCGTACCTGCCGAAGATATGGACTTTAGCGAGGATGCGATGAGGGAATCTTTTTTTATGAGCAATGTGTCACCACAATTGCCTTCTTTCAACAGAGGAATATGGAAAAAACTGGAAAATGCCGTTCGCAAAAATGCTGCAAAAAAAGGCGATTTAATTATCATTTCAGGATGCGTTTTTAAGGACGGTGAATTGTCTGAAATAAACAACGGAGTGGCTGTTCCTAATTACTTTTATAAAATATTATTACATGAAGATGCGCAAAAAAAATCTGCCATCGCCTTTGTTCTGCCTCATGCCGAAAGTCACTCGAATTTAAGTGAATTTGCCATGTCAGTTAGTGAAGCTGAAAAAATTTGCGGATTTAATTTCTTTCACAAATATGGCGCTTCGACAGAATTTGAAAAGGTGCTGAATAAAGCAGATTGGATTATAAATTAAACTATGATTTTAAATATACATCCGGAAAATCCTGAGCCGAGAAAAATACAACAGGTAATTGAGGTACTAAAGAATGATGGCGTCATCATTTATCCAACCGATACGATTTACGGATTGGGCTGCGACATCAACAGTCACAAGGCTATGGAACGGATTTGCGCCATCAAAAGAATCAATCCGGAAAAAGCTAATCTTACCTTTATCTGTTCCGATTTAAGCAATATTACCGATTACAGCAGGCCTGTCAGTACTACCGTTTACAAGATCATGAAAAGATGCTTGCCGGGACCATTTACTTTTATTCTCGAAGCCAATAACAGTTTGCCCAAGCTATTGCGCAATAAGAAAAAAACAGTGGGCATAAGGGTTCCAAATTCTCCGATTGTTTTTGCGCTGGTGGAAGGTTTGGATGCTCCGCTCCTATCCACCTCCATTAAAAATCTGGACGAAGAGGACGATATCATCGAATATCCTACCGACCCTTATGAAATTTATGATCAGTACAAACATCTGGTGGATTTAGTCATTGACGGAGGTTTTGGAGGAAATATCCCATCAACCATTATAGATTGCACCAATGACGAACCACTGCTTCAGAGAGCTGGTTTAGGTTCTTGGGAATTTTAAGATTAAATTCAGATTAAGAATTGGCTTTTTGCTGCAATTAAACTTGAAATTTTGACCATAATGCTATATTTTTGTAAGCATTACTTTTACAGTTAACTCAAAACTTAAAGAACTATCATGTTACGACAATTACTTATTGCCGCACTCTTATTACCTTTTGCCATTTCTGCGCAAAATAATCCAAATGAACCAACACGTTCTGGTGCAATAGAATGCCTGGCGCCTTTTTTTCATGGCGTAGCTTCGGGCGATCCGCAGCAAGACCGAGTGATTCTCTGGACCAGGGTAACAACCGACTCTGCCAATGCAGTAGTAAACTGGAGAATTGCCAGCGATACAGCTATTACAAATATTATCAACTCAGGCACGGTAACAACTGACGACACAAAAGACTTTACAGTCAAAGTGGACGCTACTGGTCTTCAGCCCTTTACCTGGTATTATTACGAATTTGAAACAGAGGGCAAACGCTCGGTCCGTGGCCGTACCCGCACTTTACCTGTGGGCGATATCGATAGTCTTCGTTTTGCGATTGTTTCTTGTGCCGATTATACCAACGGCTACTATAATGCTTATGCAAAAATCACGGAACGCAACGATATTTATGCTGTAATTCACCTGGGCGATTATATCTATGAATACGGCGGAGGAACAGCTCCACGCAATCATGAGCCATCCAATGAAATTCTTACACTGGGCGATTACCGCATTCGCCATTCGCACTACAAATTGGATGAAGATTTGATGCGTTTGCACCAGCAATATCCTTTCTTTGCTGTTTGGGATGATCACGAAACTGCCAATAATGCTTGGTTTGGCGGCGCCGAAAACCATACCCCCGGCACCGAAGGTGACTGGTTCGACCGCAAAGCTGCAGGCGTACATGCATACTATGAGTGGATGCCTTTGCGCATGCCCGACCCGGCCGATACCTTGCGTATTTATCGCAAATTCGGTATTGGTGACCTTATTGATCTTTACATGATGGACACTCGCCTGCAGGGACGCGAAGAGCAAAACGGTCATGACACTAATCCGGCTAGAACCCTTCTCGGCGCCCAACAGCGCCAATGGTTCCTGAACGAAACCGACAGTTCAACTGCCAGATGGCAGATTATGGGTCAGCAGGTAATGTTTGCCCCCTTGCGTGTTCAAATTGGACCATTTCCTGCCTTTTATCCAAATGATGACCAATGGGACGGCTATCCGGCTGAAAGAACTACCATTCAAAATCATTTCTTAAATAATAACATTCCAAATTTTGTGGTGCTAACAGGTGATATTCACACCTCTTGGGCAAATGACATTCCCGGCACGGGCTACAATGCCTCTACCGGAGCAGGCTCAGTAGGTGTAGAATTTGTTGCTACCAGTGTTACCAGTCAGGGTTCTCCCCTGCCAGTGGGACAAGGAATCATTCAGGCCGTAAATCCACACATGAAATTTATCGACCTGTCAAACCATGGTTATGTATTGCTCGATGTGAATAAAGACCGCACGCAAGGCGAATATTGGTTTGTGAGCACCATCGATACCCTTGGCGGAACAGATGCCTACACACAGGGTTGGTTTGTTAACAACAACGAAAGACATTTGAGACAGGCTGCTGCGGCCTCTGTTGCCAATCCTAACATGATTGGAGTTCCTGCACCCACATGGCCAATTGGTTACAATCCAAACTGTAATCCAACTACTTCGGTTCCAGTAGCAGCATCAAGAGAAACTGTACTCCTGGGTGTATACCCCAATCCTTTCAACAGCGAAATCATGCTGCAGCTAACGCTCAATGATGAAGCTGAAACTGCCGCTATGATCTATGATGCAATGGGTCGCGAAGTGGCCAGAAAAGAATTTGGCAAGCTCAATGCAGGTATGCAGGAACTCCCCTTCGACCTTGAAAAGCTTTCTGCCGGCAATTATTACATCATCGTAAAAATGGGCAATAAAACCAATCAGCGTAAGTTGATCAAGACGAAATAAGAAATTTCAACATAGAATGAGATAAAAAAACCAAGCCGCGAGGTTTGGTTTTTTTTGTATTTGTCCATTAGGTATAGAAAAATATAAAATCTCTATTGGATAATTTGAATATATAATTACGATACCCTATTTTTACTTTTGTGAATTTTTGGCTGTGGATTGCGATTATTTATACATACTTTTTCCTTGCTATTATATGGAATGTTTACGCAAGTTTGAGGGGGGAGTTTCGCAAACACAGCTGTTGGAAGCAATTGAAAAACAATGCTTAAAAAAAATAAATGCAAAAAAAGGAGCAATTGAAAAACCGATTTCATCGGCGGAGAATTGAGAAACAATACAGCGGAGAGAGCACCGCTTTCTGAAGCAAAATTGGTTTCAATTCATGATTTTTTGCAAAGTGAAAAATCAGATTCAATTGCAAACGTTTTTAAAATGGCATTTATTGTATTGTTTTTAAATTTTTCAACCCTATTAACACGAATCGCTTATTTATGATAAACAACATGTTAATTGTTACGGATTAAAAAATCAACTGCTTACAACATGCTTGCAAGGGCAATTGCTTGCCGCAGGCGCAACACAAGCAACATGCGCTTGCAAGCTATACGTTAGCAAGAAATCCCTGCGGGCTTTCTTGCTAACGGAGAACAGCTTTGCACGCAGAAAGTCCCGTTGGGACTTCTGCTAACAACAGCTTTGAGCAAGCTCAAAGCCTGCGCAAAGCTGTTCTCCGTTAGCGGTAATTTTACAAACACGACAACACAGACATAAACCTATAGACAATGCATATTTTAGACATCGAAAAACTTGAAGCAGGCGACATAATTTTGACAAGGTCATCGTCAAGAGAAAGTGAGTTAATTAGAAAATTAACACAATGCGATTATTCTCACGCAATAATTTACGTTGGTGTTTCAAGTTGTATTGAGTCAGATGGACTTGGCGTTCAATCACAAAATATCCAAAGAATGTTATTTGAAAATGAAAGTGACGTTTTAGTTCTCAGACTTAAAGACGATAGTTTTAAAAATTTGCTTTCAGGTGCAATTGTGTTCGCAAGACAAAAAATCGGCACAGAATATTCTACGACAGAAGCAAGACTGGCAAGATTGGAAAAAAGCATAGCAGCTAAAGAAACAAACAGACAGTTTTGCACAAGATTTGTTGCACAAGCATATTTAAATTCA
>CANETR010000092.1 GCA_947441325.1 Saprospiraceae bacterium | reverse complement strand
TCAATTGGTTTCTTCCTTGGAAAAGAGCTGAATGAGTTACGCAAGGAGCTTAAAGAGGAGGCGCATGAGGCCGAACTAAAAGAAAATGCAAAACACTGATTATAAATTAAGAGGGCAGAAGGTAGAAATCAGAAAATTTGAATTTCTACCTTCTGCCTTCAAATTTGAATTTTAGCCCTGAATCCTCTTGCAGCATAATAAGATTCGGCTCCATTATGATAAATAAAGGTTCGTCCGTAGCGCTTGTCTCCGAAAATTGCTCCTCCAAGTTTCCTGAGAGTCTCCTCTGTAAACAGCCATGAAGATGTTTTTAAATCAAAATCGCCCAACTGCTGAAGTTCTAAATATTCTTTCTCTGTAAGCAGTTCAGCGCCCATTTGCGCTGCCATTGCCAAAGCTGAGCCCTGCGGTTTGTTTTCCTTTCTTGAATTTAAAGCAATATCATCGTAGCATAAACTTCGACGCCCCTTCGGACTTTCGGCAGAGCAGTCGCAAAAAGTATAAGTGTCGGATGCTGCATCATAGGCAATTATATCTGGCTCTCCGCCACTTTCCTCCATTAGATAAAGCGACTGAAGTTTAGATGGATTTTCCAGCAGTTTCAATTTAATTTTATCCCAGATTAGATTGGGATGTCTGTGCATATTTTTTTCAAAGCGGGATTGAAGGCTTTGCAGTAAAATATTTAATTGTGCAGGGTTCATTGCTAGTAGAGGGATTTAAAATTCCTTAACGCTGTTATTTAACGTCACAATGCAATAGCTTTTTGTCGCCGACAAAGGCTTCGAGGCAGTCACCAATTTTTACCTGGGCGACACCAGCAGGCGTACCGGTAAAAATAAGATCACCAGCCTGCAAGGTAAAAAACCTTGATGCATAACTAATCATTGCATCAAAACCCGTAATCATCTGCGAGCTATTGCCATGCTGAACACAAATACTATTATTGAAAAGCTTGAAATCGATATGGCCATCGTCAGATTTTAAGGATGAAAATGGAACGAATTCCCCAATAACCGCCGAGTTGTCAAATGCTTTGGATATTTCCCAGGGATGGCCCTTACTTTTCAGATCAGACTGTAAATCTCTGGCGGTAAAGTCTATGCCTAAACTTGCCATCTCATAATATTTATGAGCAAATTCAGGAGCAATACTTTTCCCATTTTTGGAAATTTTAAGCACAATTTCAATCTCGTGATGAATGTCCTTTGAAAAATCGGGATGATAAAATGGTTTTGAATCCTTTAAAATTGCCGTATCGGGCTTCAGAAAAAGCAGTGGGGTCTCCGGAATCGGGTTGTTTAATTCGGCAGCGTGCGCAGCATAATTTCTACCAATGCAAATTATTTTCATAGAGCAAAATCTTTAAAATGTATAATCAAATTATTTACACTCATTTTATTATAGATAATCAATTGTTTATGAAAATATTTGGCCTAATATTAAATTAACGTGAATTATTTTGTCACTTAAAACGTTAAAATTTTACAAAATTAATCAAAAAAGTGTAAAAAAATTTTGGAAAATCGCCTTGCTTTTTGCTATCTTTGAAACATCAAATACGCAGAAACTTTCTGCAAGTATACTAATTTTAGTTCAGAAAAAGTTCTTATCTGTCAGTTAAGTGTAGGTCTTTCTATTAGTCTCATCTAAATGAGCAAAAAAAGGGGTTGCGTTGCAATCCCTTTTTCTTTTATTCCCAAGATAACTAATCTATATTACCTAAAAATCTTACAATTCTGCACCAGTCTCTAGCCCCTCATACCTAATTACTCGTCCCTAGCCCCTCATACCTAGTACCTAATTACTAGCCCCTCGTCCCTAAAAAACTATCTCAAAACCTTACGTTCTGCAATCCCGACAACTCCTTCACTTCCTTCAGGGTTTCCTGTGCGATTTTTCGAATATTGGCAGCACTTTCCTTTATCTGATTTTTGATTTCCTTTTTATTGATTATTAATTCCTTACGTTTTTCGGTAAAGGCAGAAGTCATAGCAACCAAGGATTCAGAAACAGCCTCTTTCAGGTCTTTATATGAAAGCTTAGCTGCAGGGTCTTTATAAGTTTCCATCATGTGACGATGCAGTTCTTCCTTACCACTTGCTTTGAGCATAATAAAGAGATTTTCAACACCGGGGCTCATGATTCCCCTTTCCTGTTCATCGCCAGCATCAGTTACAGCAGAGCCAACTTTTTTGCGCAGCGATTTTTCTTCTTCAAAAATGGAAATGAAATGCTTCTCACCCAAACTCTTACTCATTTTTTTGGTCGGATCGGCCAAAGAGCGAATTTTAAGCGCTTCTGAAAACATGGCCTCGGGTAAAACAAAATATTCTTTACCAACAGTGTTATTAAAGCGGGTTGCAATATTTCGGGCAAGTTCCAAATGCTGCTCCTGATCTTTGCCAACAGGTACATAATCGGCCTTATAGATAAGGATGTCCGCAGCCTGTAAAACCGGATAATCGAAAAGTCCGGCCGAAATAAAAGCATCTTTGTCGCCTTCTTTCACCTGATCGCTTTTGTCTTTAAACTGCGTCATCCGGCTCAATTCGCCATAAGAACAAAAACAGTTGAAAATCCATCCCAGCTCCGTATGCTCGGGAACCAGCGACTGTATGAAAAGATTTTCGGGTTTAATGCCAAGGGCAAGCAGGCTAAAAATTAAATCCCAGGTATTTTCACGAAGTTTAATCGGAGAATAGGGCATGGTCATCGCATGATAATCTACCACACCGTAAACACATTGGTAATTTTCCTGAAGTTGTACCCAATTTTGAACAGCGCCAAAATAGTTTCCGAAATGAATTTCGCCTGTAGGTTGTATGGCAGAGAGGATGCGTTTCATGTAAAAATGGATATGAAATGTAAAAATGCTTTGAAACTTAGCCAGTTTTTTTTAATTTCGGTAAAATTAGGAAATTGAGCGCAAAACATAGAATTTATGGATAAAGTTTCGGCAAATGACCTGCTTGAAAAATTAAAACTGATGTTCCTGAGCGGTGAAGCGCATCAGATTGAACTGGCATTTATGCTCGCCGAATCCAATGTTTTGAATCTTAGTCCTATCGAAACAGGTATCAAAACAATATTAAGCCTTTCGGAAATAAAACCTCGTTTAGGCGATTGGTCAGAGGCAGGGCTCGAAAACCTCATTTATCCGCTTAATATGGTGCTTACACTTTGTATCGAAGATTGTGAAATGAAGCAGTTGCCTGCCGAAATTGGCTTTTTTAAAAATCTTGGCATTATTGAGCTTCATGGAATTGGTATCGAAAGCTTGGGCGATGGCATTCAATACCTCAGTAAATTGCGCAGTTTGAGCACCAAAAATAACCGACTGGAATATTTGCCGGAATCAATTGGAAATCTTAAAAAACTGAGGTCCTTGAATTTGCACGATAATCTGTTGAAAAAACTACCCGATGCCTTGCAGGAACTCGAAGAACTGGAACTGTTACAGTTATCAAAAAACCCTCAGCTGAAAGAATTACCTGTCTGGCTATGCCGACTTCCGTCACTGAAAAAGTTGATTTTGGATAAAGATGTTTTTAAGGAAAAAATACCCAATGCACTTTTACCTGTTCCAGAAACCTTGTCAGTAGAATGGGAACAGATTCAACCGAGGTTTAAGTAAAGGTAAAATGAGTCAGAATTAATTTTTAAATAGGCAAGATCTCCTCTGCCTTGTTTACGATAGTTTTGTACCTATTTTCCATTCTACAATCATTTTCCTATCTTTATCCTGTAATTTTAATGCAAAATAAATGAATAGGATTCTGATTGTTTTTTTGATGTGCTTTAGCATTGGCAGTTGGGCACAGAAAGCGTATTTCCAGCAAAAGGTCGATTACCGTATTAAGGTAACACTCGATGACAAAAACCATAGGCTGAGCGGAGAAATCAGTATGGATTATTACAATAATTCGCCCGATACGCTCAGTTTCATTTATATACATCTATGGCCCAATGCCTATAAAAATAATCGCACTGCGCTTTCTAATCAATTAAGCGAAAACGGTAACCTACGCTTTCATTTTTCGAAAAAGGAGGAACGCGGTTATATCGATAGTCTGCTGTTCAGAACCGATGGAGATATCGCCCAATGGAAATATTTTGCCGGTCAGTCCGATATTGCCAGACTGGAACTTTCGAAACCTCTTCTGCCAGGAGCTTCGGTTAATATTACAAGCCCGTTTAAAGTGCAGATTCCAAAATCGGTCTCGCGCCTCGGGCATGTGGATGAGAGCTATCAGATAACGCAATGGTATCCCAAACCTGCTGTGTACGATGCCGAGGGCTGGCATCCGATGCCCTATCTCGATCAGGGAGAGTTCTATTCCGAATTCGGTAGTTTTGACGTTGAAATCACTGTCCCGCGAAATTATCTGATTGCAGCTACTGGTGTGATGCAAAATCAAGATGAAATAGATTTTATCAATAAAAGAATCGCCCTTTCCGAAGGCTTAAATTTTGACCAATTATCGCTGCAAGAAGCCGATTTTCCGCTTTCTGACACGGTATTCAAAAGCATACGCTTCAAAGCCGAAAATGTGCACGACTTTGCCTGGTTTGCCGACAAGCGTTTCCATGTTTTAAAGGACAAAGCCAAACTATCATCGGGAAAAGAAATTGACGTTTTTTGTTTTTTTACCAATGAAGAGGCCAATCTTTGGAAAAAAGGTCCAAAATTTACCGCACGTGCCGTTGAATATTATTCCAAAACGGTGGGAGAGTATCCCTATCCGCATGCAACAGCTGTACAATCTGCCCTTAGTGCGGGGGGAGGTATGGAATACCCTATGATTACGGTGATTGGATTGTCAAATGACTATAAGGCCTTAGACATTGTCATAACCCACGAGGTTGGGCACAACTGGTTTTATGGTATTTTAGCAAGCAATGAAAGGGAACATGCCTGGATGGATGAAGGTTTCAATTCCTATATCGAATCGCGCTACAATGACAAATATTATCTCAATGGCAGCAGCCGAACCAATTATCTGGCCTATCTGTTGCAAGCCCGGCAGGGAATCGATCAGGCAAGTGAAACGCCTTCGCAGAAACTCAGTTCAATTAATTATTTTCTCGGCGCATATTCCAAACCTACACTGGTACTGCGTTATCTGGAAGCTTATCTGGGTACTAGGGAGATGGACCGCATTTTATCGGCATATTTCGAAAGCTGGAAATTTAAACATCCAAATCCTGCCGATTTGAAGGCAGTCTTCGAAAAAGAAAGCGGTAAAAATATGGCTTGGGTCTTCGACGATCTGCTTGGAAGTACCAAAAAGTTGAATTATGGCATTATTTCGGCAAAAAACGAGGGCAACAAAGCACTCATTCGTGTCAAAAATAAAGGAGAAATAGCTGCGCCATTTTCTGTTTCCATCCTAAATTCGGAAGATTCAATATTACAAACCTTCTGGTTTGAAGGCTTGGCGCCGGGGGGCGATACGCTGCTGAGTTTCGATGGGCAAAAAGGCCTTGTTTTTCGTTTAGATGCTTCGGGAGAAATGCCCGATTTTGATTTCATTGATAATGTTGCCAAAAATAAAGGGCTTTTCCGTTTGGGTATTAAACCCCGTTTTCAAATTGGTTTTAATGCCAAAAATCCTGAATATCCTTTCATCAACATCCTGCCTGCACTTGGTTTTAATACACACGACGGTTTTATGCTGGGCATGGCATTTTTCAGTTCTCCTATTCCGACAAGAAAATGGGAATATGGGCTGGTGCCGCTTTATGGCTTTGGGTCCAAAACGGCAATTGGCATGGGAGAAATACATCGTAATTTCCTGCCGGCTTCGGGAAAAGTTCAGCAATGGACACTGGGAATCAACCTAAAAAGCTTTAATGGGTTCGACAACAGCAACTATGATTATAATCTCCGGTACACCCGATTGAATCCGCATGCTGAATTTCATTTCCGTAAAAAAGAAGCAAGAGCCTACGGACAACACAGTTTACAAATTGATAACCTCATCCTGCTCACAGAAAAAGAAATTTTCGAAAGGCCTGATACTGTAGTAATTTTCAGCGGCAAAAAAAATCTATGGCGCTCCACGCACAGAGTTACACATACTTATACCAACAGTCATCCGCTAACTCCATACAGCATTCGCAGTACGGCCGAATATGCCAATTATCTCGATACAGGACGTGATTCTACCAGGCATTTTCTGAAACTGAGCGTGGAAGGCAATTTCAAATTTTATTTTGCCAATAGAAAATCGGTGAATCTCAGGATTTTTGCTGCCGGTTTTCCTTGGCATACGCAGCGAAGTTTTGGGCAGTTCCCACTGCATCTGGCTTCGCGTAATAACAATGATTATCAGTATGATGAGCATATTTTTGGCCGTAGGGAAACCGAAGGTTTCTGGTCGCAGCAGGTGAATATGCGCGAGGGCGGTTTCAAAACTCCAATTGATATCAGTCAGTCAATAGCCGATGGGCGCAGCAATAGTTTCATTTTTGCTATTAATCTACAGTCAGATATTCCGATTAAGCTACCATTCAGCATTCCATTAGTAAAAGTAAAGCCCTATGCCGATTTGGGTTACTATCAAAATACTGCACCATCGGTTACTGTGAACAGTATTTCGCAACAGATCTTTGCCAGTGTGGGCCTTATGATTGATATTTGGGATGGCGCTGCAGGAATTTATTTTCCGCTTGTGAGCAGCAATAATCTGGATTTGTTATTAAAACAGCGTGGAAATTTTTGGAACAGAATTGGTTTTAGTATCAACCTGAATCGTCTGCACCCAAGGGAGCTTACTAAATCTGTTCTCAACAGCATCTATTAGATTAGCATGAGCGAGGCCCTGAATTTTTTGTCAAAGATGACCTTTCGAAGACTTTGGAATGCCAGCAAGGTCTATAGCTCATTTATGCTCACAAAATGGCTAAAAAGACCTATTCAGTGGGGGCTTCCTTTTTCAGTCGCCATTGAACCAACAACAGCCTGCAATCTTCGCTGCCCGGAGTGTCCCAGCGGTTTGCGTAGTTTTAGTCGCCCTACAGGCAATCTCAAAGAGGATTTCTTCCGCAAGACGATCGATGAATTACACAAAGAGGTGTTTTATCTCACTTTTTACTTTCAAGGCGAGCCTTATATCAATCCCGATTTTTTGGAAATGGTAAACTATGCCCACTCCAAAGGTATTTATACCTCCACCTCTACCAATGCGCATTTTTTGAATGAGGAAAATGCCAAAAAAACGGTTGAATCCGGTCTCGACCGCCTGATTATTTCTATTGACGGCACTACGCAAGAAACCTATGAGG
>CANETR010000091.1 GCA_947441325.1 Saprospiraceae bacterium | reverse complement strand
CTTTCCTGACAAAAAATTCGGGACTTAACTCAGGCTTGATGATAGGACAATATACCGCTGCATCCATCGTAAGCCAAAACAAACAATTGTGCACCCCTGCTTCTGTCGATTCTATTGTTTCCTGCAATGGCCAGGAAGATCATGTGAGCATGGCTGCCAATGCCGGAACAAAGCTATATAGAGTAGTAGAAAATCTGGAGCGTCTATTAGCCATTGAATTTATGGCTGCTGCTCAGGGACTTTGGCTCAGAGAGGCTAAAAGCGGCAGCGCAATTGAAAAAGTATTGGAATCTTATCGCAAAATTGTAGCGCCAATTGAAGAAGATAGAATTTTCCATCAAGACCTGATTAAAACGATTGAATTTTTGAAATCAGTCAATGCGCAACAACTATTGAAATAGCTTTAAGCTGAATATCATAAATAACACTCCGTCAGAATTATTCTCAGGCGGAGTTTTTTATTTTGACAGATGCTATTCAATGCGAATTGTCTTCATAAATTTTTCCATCAGTTTTTTTGATGGCATTTTCTTTGCACGGCTCAGACCAATGAAGAAAGCATAATTTTTATGGAAATAAATCTGGAAACGGGCCAAAGTATTTACCTTTTTTGAAATGCCTTCATAATACATACCGCATATTTTGCTACCGTTCAGACAGATTTCATATTTGTTGAAAATATCCATCGTCTTTTTAAAAGCTACATGAATGGAATTCATTACAAATTTTTTATCCTCAATACTGTCCGGTATGGTCAATACGCTGAAACTGTAAGCAGTATTCTTATGCAAAACTGAATATTGTAAGGCAAAATATTGTTTTTCCTCAATGTTTTTGAGTTCAGGTTCAGCTGGAAAAGAAACCTGATAAGATGGACTTTCAGCGCTGATTTTAATATTAAAATCTTGTGAAAATGATATTTGTGCTACCAATAATAGGGACAGGAAGAAAAGCAAGAGGTTTTTCATAAACTTAAGCTTAGATATTTGCTTGATCTGAATCAGCGCTCAATTGTTTCAATCGCCAAAAAGACTGCTGATACAATGATAATCAGAAGTTCAGGTAGGCCTATTTTTCATTATCTGCGGAAATAAATTCCGATGAATCATTTATGTCCGATTCGTCATCAACATCAAAAATATCTGTCTCTCTTACAAATGTTTCAAATTGTAAATTTGATACCATTTCTTTTAGTTCTTCGACCTGCATTTTCTGAATCAGTTGATCGTTGAGGTCTTTTGTTTTAGAATTCATCACTTGAGCTGTATGCTGTTATTACAATAATATTTAATTCCCTGTCCAATCTGAATACAACAATCAATTCGTCTTCAATAGTTCTCAAAAGGTCATTCTTTTGCAAAGGAACCTTTCCTTTTATTATATAACTATCGCTGTAGAAGGATGCAGATTTGGCAATCTCGAAGGTTTTTTGTCTGAAAAGTGCATTGATTGCCAGAAAAGATATATTTCTTTTCTTTATGGCAATGTTTTCGGCAATATGGTTCAAGTGTTTTGGTGTCCACCTGAAATTAAGCCTTTCTAAAGCCTTCTTTAGCGCATTCATAGGGCTGCTAAATTTAAAAGACCTGCCGCTAACAAGCGGCAGGCCATAATAATTTTGAATATCTGAAATTATCTTGCAAATGCTACAGATCGTTTTTCGCGGATAACCGTAACTTTTATTTGTCCTGGATACTGCATTTCGTTCTGAATCTGCTGAGAAATCAGGTATGACAACTCGTCAGACTTTTCATCTGTTACTTTTTCTGCTTCTACAATAACGCGTAGTTCGCGACCAGCTTGCATGGCATATACCTTTTGTACACCTTCGTAGCTCATAGCAATCTGCTCAAGTTCATTGATACGCTGCATGTAGCTTTCCAAGATCTCGCGTCTGGCACCAGGACGTGCACCTGAAATAGCATCACAGGCCTGAATGATAGGAGAGATGATGTATTTCATTTCTATCTCATCGTGGTGGGCACCTACAGCATTTACAACAGCAGGAATCTCTCCGTGTTTTTCGCAGAGTTTCATCCCCAGGATAGCGTGAGAAAGTTCAGTTTCTTCCTCAGACACTTTTCCAATGTCGTGTAATAGACCTGCACGTTTGGCAAGTTTTACCTCACGCGGAGAAAGGCCTAATTCTGCAGCCATTGTTGCGCATAATTTAGCAACTTCTATGGAGTGCTTCAATAGGTTTTGTCCATAAGATGAACGGAAGCGCATACGACCTACCATACGTATAAGCGGCGGTTGTAATCCGTGAATATTCAATTCAATTGCAGTGCGCTGACCAATTTCCATGATCTGTTCTTCGATCTGTTTTTTGGTTTTGGCAACAACCTCTTCGATACGGGCCGGGTGAATACGTCCATCTGCAACCAGTCTTTGAAGAGAAAGGCGACAAATTTCGCGGCGAACAGGATCGAAACTCGATATAATGATGGCCTCAGGGGTGTCATCTACTATGATTTCAACTCCTGTAGCAGCTTCCAATGCTCTGATATTACGACCTTCGCGTCCGATAATCTGTCCTTTAAGGTCATCAGAATCGAGTTGGAAAACAGATACTGTATTTTCAATAGTGTATTCAGCAGCCATACGCTGAATAGTTTGTATGACAATTTTCTTGGCTTCCTTATTAGCGGTAAGCTTAGCTTCTTCCAAACGGTCTTTTACAAAGGTAATTGCATCAGATTCGGCCTTATCTTTAATACTTTTGATAAGTTCCTCTTTGGCTTCCTGAACCGACATTTTGGCGATTTTTTCCAAGCCTTTTTGAAACTCCTGCTCTTTATTTTCAAGCATAGCTTTTTGAGATTCCACATGTAAGAGTTGAAGCTCCAGCGTTTCTCTTACTTTATCATTTTCTTTAGTAATACGCTGATAATCTTTCTCTTTTAGTTTTAGCTCATTTTCTTTTTCCTTCAAAGTCAATTCAACAGTCTTAACTGCTTGTTCTCTTTTGCTGGTTTTGGCTTCGAATTCTTCTTTGCGCTGAACCCAATGTTCTTTGGCTTCGAGCATTTTCTTGCGCTTGAGGTCTTCGCTTTTATCCCTTGCATCGGCGATAATCCGATTGGCCTGGTCTTTGGCTTCTGTTTCTTTTTGCTCAGCTTTGGCTTTGGCTTCGCTTAATAATCTCTCCATTTTGGAGTCGATATCACCTTCTTTTTTTCTAATGAGGCTTTTGGCTACAGCCTGACCCCCAAAGAATCCTCCGCCAAGTCCAACAACCATTCCTATTACTATTTCTAATATTCCCATGTTTCTTGTATTAAAAAGTGTTCATAAAAGCGCCCTTATTAAAAACGGACGATTCAAAAGCCCTCTATTTTTAACTCTTTGAGGTTATGAGTTTTTAAAAAGAATTGACAAACTTATTTAATCAACCGACATTAAATTTTTAAAAAACTAAAATTCATTTTTATCGATTTAAGTTCAATTAGATTTTAATGAATACTAGGTTGAATTATTTGATAAATTAAGTTGTCAATATTCTGAATTTGTGTCATTTACAAAGTAAAATCAGAATTTTTATTTCCTGATTAAAGCATTAAGTTCCTTTTCGTAACTATTCATCATTCTGTTCATGATATCATCCACTTCTTGGTCTTTGAGTGTTTTATTTTCATCCAAAAAAATAAAACTTAATGCATATGATTTTTTGTCTGTTCCCAAATGCTCTGCATTTTCATAAACATCAAAAAGGTTGATATCCTTAAGTAAATTTTTGCCTTGTTTACGGGCTATCGTTACAATCTGTTCAAAATTCAAATTTTTATCAACTACCAAAGCCAGATCTCTTCTCATAGAGGGGAATTTTGGCAATTGACTATACTGAACTTTCTGTTTTTTTAGCATTTGCAGTACCAGATCCCAATTGATATCTGCATAGAAAACCGGATTTTTAATATCCATTTCAAAAACAATTTCCGGATGTACGCGACCCATGCTCACAACAGTATCCCTGCCTCTTTTGTACTGAACCGAGTAAGCCCATGGTTTTTGGTTATCGCTATATTCAGCTTTTAGATTTGCAGCATTTAGATCGATACCCAGTTTCGACAATAATTGTTGCACAGAAGATTTTAGTGTGTAAAAACTTACTTTTTCTCTTTTGGAGTTTAGCCAATTTTCTGCATTTCTAAAACCACTTACAAAAATAGCCAAATGCTGCTGTTCCAAATACTTAGACTCTGGTAAAGCATGGTAAGTTTTTCCGAATTCAAATAAAAATAAATCACTTACCTGACGATTCTGATTGTGCAGAATTGTTTCTAATCCGCCCAATAGCATTGCAGGACGCAAGATATCAAGCTGCTGATTTGAAGTGTTATTTACAAATACCAACTCTTCCGAACCAATTGGCAAAATACTGGAATAATATTCTGATTTTGAAAGTGAAAGTCCCATTATTTCTGAGTAGCCATTTGCGCTTAGCCATTCAGAAACTTTGTTTTTCACCTTCATGGCCTCTGGCTTTTGCGAATATGACAGGGCGGCATTCAGGTTTTGAGCAGCTTCAATATTATTGTAGCCGTAAATCCTTAAAATCTCCTCAATAACATCCACTTCTCTCAGTACATCCGATTTATTAGTAGGAACGCTGATCGTTATTGATTCACTATCCTCTCTAATAATTTGCATGTCAAGAGCACTCAATACCTCTTTAATGCGCGTAATTTCCAAATTTACGCCAATCAATCTTCTGATATTGCTGTAACTGAGTTTTACTTCAGGTCGAGTAAGCGGATTAGGATAAATATCAATAATGTCAGAAGCGATTTCACCGCCACAAATCTCTTTAATTAAGAGGGCTGCACGTTTTAATGCATAAACGGTAACATTGGGATCAGTCCCTTTTTCAAAACAGGAAGCAGCATCGGTTCGAAGCAAATGCGACATACTGCTTTTGCGGATACTTTTTGCATTAAAATGAGCCGATTCCAGGAAAATATTAACCGTATCATTACTTACGCCAGAATCCAGTCCGCCAAAAACACCTGCGATACACATCGGCTTTGACGCTCCGTCGCAAATGATCAGATCTTCTTCAAAGAGTTTGCGCTCAATACCATCTAAGGTGGTAAATGTAGTGCCTGCAGCTAATGTTTTGACTATAATCTTTTTAGTGCTGATTTTGTCATAGTCGAATGCATGTAGTGGTTGTCCCAATTCGTGTAAAACAAAGTTAGTGACATCTACTGCATTATTGATAGGATTTACCCCTATGGCATTCAGTCTGTTTTTGAGCCATTCGGGCGATTCGGCTACTTTTATGCCCTTGATACAGATTCCGGAATATCTTGGGCAGCGGGCGCTATCCAATACCTCAACATTGATATCCAGTTTGTTCGAGTCAATGGCAAAGCTGGAAACGTCAGGTTTTACGAAATTGGAATGCCCTTCAAAGTTGATTTTTATGGCAGCGGCAAGGTCAAAAGCTACTCCTAAGTGTCCGGTTGCATCCGAACGGTTCGGCGTCAATCCGATTTCAATAAGGGTATCGCTTTCAATTTTTTTGCCATTATAACCACCAATACTATTGAAATAGTCGTAGGCGCTTAGTCCAATAGCAGCATCCTGACTTAAAACCATGATGCCTGCATGTGAACTGCCTAGTCCAATTTCATCCTCGGCGCAAATCATCCCTTCGGAAACTTCGCCTCTAATTTTTGATTTTTTTATCTGCAGCGGATCTCCTGCGGCAGGGTAGAGTGTAGCACCTACAGTAGCCACTACAACTCTTTGTCCTTTTGCAACGTTTGGTGCGCCGCAAACAATAGAAAGTGGGTCTGATAGGCCCACATTTACTTTAGTTAGAGATAACTTTTCCGCATCGGGATGTTTGTCACATTCCAATACCTCACCAATTACAAGCCCACTAAGGCCACCTTTAATACTTTCAACTGTTTCGTTCCCCTCTACTTCAAGACCAATATTGGTAAGTAACTCTATTATGTTTGATACCGGCAAGTCAGTTTTTAAATAATCCTTTAGCCAGTTTAATGATATCTTCATTAGGTTTTGATCAATAATTTTTCCGCCTATGCGCTTCAATTAAATCTTATTCAATAGACTGAATGATAATAATTTATACATTTTTATTCAAAAAAGTCTATGGCTTGGAGCAAATATAAGAAATTTCAATGATGAAAATGCATAATAGTCAAAATAAAAACAAAAGGTTGGGATTGCCCCAACCTTTCTATCTAAATATATTATTTATCTTCTGTAGTTTTTTCATCACTATTGCAATTCGAAAAACCTAAACTTTCACAAAAGCTGATCAATTCCTGCCTTCCTTTTTTAGAGTAGCCATGTAATTTACTGGGACTATTGTTTCTTATATTTTCCTGAGCAGTTATAAGTGGAAAAGCGTTGTGTTGATTGCATAAAAAACAAATACTTACCTGTGCTTTTGCTTTTTCATTTGCATCATAAAATACTATTCCCAAATGAGGTTTAAAGCAGCGGGATACATCACCCCCATAGTTCGAACTGTCATTTAATATTGCGCTAAGTTCATCACATTGTTTTTTATTCAGTACGACTTGTTTTTTAACACTATGATGAATTTTACCTTTTTCAATAATTAAATCCCCTTTTTCCGACCCATCATAATCGTAGGCTACAGCCTTTGAATACTCAAAGCCCGGAAATATTTTACTTGTCTTTTTTGGGTCACTTAGCTCTCCACTGCATGAGATCAGGAGAAAAAAGTGAATAACTATAGTTCCGAAAAAAAAGTTTTTGAAATAGTAAGTCATTGTAAAATTGAAGTTTGTACAAAAGCAATCTAGAGCACAAAGTTTATGATTTAATTTTTTATTTTGTTACCCGCATTTAATTTTTTTTAAAATATTAGTATAAAACTGTAAAAAAGTGGCATTGAATAGCCTGCAGCACCAATTTAATAAATCACTTTGCCAAGACTGCTGATTACAGAACTAAGCTTAATGGCTTCAAAAATTCTGCTTTCTGTACTGCCCAAAGCAATAAGTGACGCTTCATGTGATTTTACACATTGCTCACAACCATTTACTGCCGAAACACAAAGGCTTACCAACTCGAAGAATTCTTTTCCTAGAACTGGATTAAGCATAATATTCATACGTAAACCTGCACGCATTTGCTCATAGGATTCTTTACCCATAAAATGTCTGAATCGGTACATCACATTATTAATAGTTAATAAGGAAGCACAGGCGATTGCATCTGCAATTTCGGATTTTGTTGCGCCGGCAATTTCTGCCTTCGCTGAAAAAGCTTTTTCAAGGCAGCTATTATTTGCATTGTT
>CANETR010000090.1 GCA_947441325.1 Saprospiraceae bacterium | reverse complement strand
TGCCAGTGTAAGGTACTCTCGTGTCCTAGGCTATTCGTAACATTTACATTTACAGAATCGCCCTGATCAAAAAAAAGCGTAGGTCCCATGAAATTTCCATTTGCACCCATGGTCATAGTTTGCTGTCCAAAATAAGGAGTAAATCCCATCACCAGATTCAAATTGAATTGATTGCCATAAAGAGGCGTTGGTATTCTTAAAGGATTTTGAGCAGATGCTATGAAAGCGCACAAAAGGCAAATTGGTAAAAATATATTTCTCATGGTTTTATACTTTTTAGATGGACAAATATATAAATGAATTCAACATTAATGGGTGATAATTGTCACAAAAAGACGAAGCATCAAATAATAGTAAAATCGAAATTATTCATACCTTAGCTATGAAGACTTTTTTATACCAATTATCGAACAGTACTTTTTGTTATTGAATCCAATGAGATTACTTGTAATGTTTTTTCTGGCTGCCATTAGCTTGCAGGCACAGGCACCTTTTCATACCGAAGCGGGAGAGATAAAAGATGCCAGCAATCAAATATTTAGTATGAAAGGGGTAAACTGGTGGGGCGCCAATGGCAGTCAATATCCCTACAGTAAAGACCATAAAGGCAGTGATACACATGCCATGCCCTTTGGCATTCAGGTGCAGAAAATTGAGCAAATTGCTGCTGCCATCAAAGCGGCAGGCTTCAATACTGTACGCCTTCCTTTTTCAAATCAAATGCTGCACGACAATACAAAGGCTTTGGCCGAGTGGGTTGGCCCCAATACCGGACTAATTGGGAAAACGCCTTTGGAGGTAATGGATTCGGTCGTAAAAGTGCTGAGCAGCGAGGGAATATATGTTATGCTCAACAATCACTCCACCACTACACATTGGTGCTGTAACTATGATATGAACGGACTTTGGTTTGGGAAAAACAAACATTGGTCTCAAACACCCAAGCAGTGGATTGGCGATTGGAAAATGCTGGCCCAACGCTATAAAGACAATCCCTACGTCATGGCTGTAGACCTTCGAAACGAAGTAAGACCACAACGTGGCAGATTCATTCCACTTCCACAAAATCCAAACTGGGGCAGAGGAAACAGGAAGGATTGGCACAAGGCTGCAACCAAGGCCGGCAATGAAATTCATAGCGTGAACCCCAATTTACTCATCGTAGTGGAGGGTATCAATGCGCAAACCCGATTTTTTACTAAACTTAAATTTCCGCATCTCTTGCCTGTTGTAAAAAGACCAGTCGTCTTAAAACAAGCCAATAAACTGGTTTACGAGGTGCATAATTACAGTTTCAGTTGGAGCAGGGCTAATCTGGCCAGGCCAAAAAAACATATTCGCTACGAAAATCTCGATAGCCTGAGTCGTATGCAGCATTATGAAAAATACTGGGGCTTTGTGGTGGATAAGGATTTTAAAAATGCAGCCCCGGTCATTCTCGGAGAATTTGGCTGCAGCGGTACTTCCAATAATGTGGAACCCTGGCTGAGAGATCTGACAGATTTTATCCAAAAAAAGAAGATCGGCTTCTGCTGGTGGACCTTGGAAGAATCGCTACTCGATAATGGCAGCTATGGTATTATGAACAGTACAATGGACCGTGTAAATGCCGATGAGGATTGGCGCTGGAAATATTTGGGTACTTTGCTAAAATCAAAATGAGCCAATCAGTATTTGATTGGCTCATTTTAAAATATCTAACTAAATTTATTTTTTCTCCATCATTTTTTCGAGGCGTTCCAAACGGCTGTTCATGTCCTGAAGTTCTTTTTTCTGGGCTTCGATGATAGTTTGTTGGCTTTGGATTTGGAATTGTTGCTCTTGCATAGCCTTTACCAATACGGCTGACATTTTGGAATAGTCAATACCCATTGCTTTTCCTTTCGAAACTACATTGTTCTCCTTATCATGGAAAGCAACAAGTTCAGGGACAACTTCTGCCATTTCTTCAGCAATGAAGCCCAATTGATAAACGCCTGATTTGTCGAAAGTATATTGATAGCGTACAGGATTGATTTTCATGATTTCAGCCAGCCCATAGCTCATAGAGCTGATATTCTGTTTCAATTTACCTGAACTTACATTTACAAAACCTGTTGCATAAATAGAAAGTGAGCCGAAAGAACCACCGCAGTAGATTTTATTAGCATCGCTATATCCGCCGCCACCAGGAACATTTACATTGTAACCGCCCAGATAAATTGCACGGTTGTCAAAGCCAGGATATGAACCTATAAGTTCGAATTTAAAACCGCTGTTAGTATTGTAAGAACTGTGAATTGCATCCGATCCGTTTTGAACCAATGTGCGTGTTCCGACAACATGCAGTTTTTCGACCGGAGCATTAATGCCAACTCCAACATTGACATTGTTACCCAAAATTAAGGAATTAGACTGAGCAACTGTAGCATTAGCTCCAAAAGCAGAGGCATTGGTCAAACCGTCTACAGTGGCGTCCGCAAAAGTACCCATGAAAGTAAGCGAAGAACCTGTTGTATTAAAATCACCTGCCGATCTGCCCACAGCAACATTCGAGCCTCCTGTAGTATTATTTAACAGCGAATTGAAACCAATACCGACATTATTTGTGGCAGTTGTATTGGCGCCTAGTGCATCCGTTCCAATTGCTACATTTATGCCTCCTGTACTAACATCCAAAGCTCTGGCTCCAATGGCTATATTGTTCGAAACCGTTGTTGCTGTTGATAATGCATTTAGACCAATAGCTACGTTTTGAATACCTGAAGTATTTGCACCCAACGCATCGGCGCCTATTGCGACATTAATATTACCACTTGTATTGGCATCCATAGCGCGGGAACCAATTGCAAGATTATTTGAAGCAGTATTTAAAAGCAATGCATTGTGTCCCAAAGCAAGATTATTGGCACCGGTAATATTTGCGCCAAGCGCATCTGCCCCGATAGCGAGATTTGGAGTACCTGTGGTATTTGCGTCCAAGGCATTATGACCAATAGCAAAGTTATTTGACGCTGTATTAGAATATAACGCACTATTACCGATAGCTAAACTACTCGCTCCAGTTACATTGGTTCTTAGTGCCTCATGGCCAATTGCCAGATTGGGGGTACCTGTAGTATTAGCAGTAAGTGCCGAAACTCCAATTGCTAAATTTGATGAAGCTGAATTGCTGAAAAGTGCTGAATATCCTACAGCTGTATTATTGGATCCCGTTGTGTTGGATTCAAGTGCCTGAGTACCTAATGCGGTATTATATATACCTGAAATTCCTGCACGGGCAGCATTAAAACCGACTGATGTATTTCCATAACCGGTTGTATTATTAAGTAGAGACTGATACCCCAAGCTTGTATTTTGATAACCCGTGCTATTATTTTGCATCGCAAGGCTGCCGACTGCAGTATTTTGACCTCCTGTATTCAGTCGCAAAGCATTTGCCCCGATAGCGGTATTGTCTGTAGCCGTGTTATTGGTCGATAAAGCAGTATATCCTAAAGCGGTATTTCGCGCACCGCTGTTTATGTTACCTGCCTGATAGCCTAAAAAAGTACCCGAAGTTCCCACTGTTAGTTCAATCCGCCCAGCTTTCTGATTGTTTACTCTTATATTAAATGGGATGGCATCTGTCGTACCTATAAAATTGGTACCATCTATTGTGCCGCTATTTCCTGTAATGTTCCATTCATTTCCTGATGCATTAGTCCAGGAAAGCACACCTGCACCATTTGTGGTCAATAGCTGCCCTGCAGTTCCATCAGCAATATTACTGAGCACACCTGTGGCGTTTGATTGTACAAGCCTGTTACCAAGGCCTGATAGTGATGAAATGCGCGTGTTACCTACTACATGTAATTTTTCTGAGGGTGTATTTGTTCCAATACCAACATTACCTACAGAGCGAGTTTGTAATACCAAGTTTTTTTGGATAGAATTAGTTACATTGCTTTCAATGGAAAAATAACTATCACCTGACCCTATATTTGCTCCATTATTACCACCATTTGGATCGGTATTGTAAAAACCAATCATGGCTGTTTCGTAGTTTTGAACCTGCCAGCGGGGCAAAAATTCCATATAGGCAGAGTTTTCGCCCAAAAGACCTAGGACGCGACCATTGCCACCAAAAAGACCACCATAGAGTTTGGATCCTGTTACAGTTCCACCACCGCTATTGTGTAAACCTGTATAACCCACAACACCTGCTATCATATCTTGAATACTACCTGTGATTGATGTAGTAGTGGCGATTGACCCAAATATACCCGTTGCCTTGTTTAAAGAACCAGTAGTAGTGTTAAGGTTAATTGTTCCGCCAGGCGTAGGCGCTTCAACAGAGGCGAATATACCCATTGGGCCATCATAAAGAGCTGTAGCGGAAGCGGCTCTAGCAATAGTTCTAATACCAAAAGAAGTAACATTACCACTATTAACACCTACATATCCAATTTGTGTAGAAGAACTTGATGTTCCATTTGTATTGTTGACAAGAGCAGCTTCTGAGAGTGTAGTTGTATTCGCATTAACCAATAAACCACCTGTGCCATTAATCTCAACTCGACCAGCATCAGCAGTAATAACACGACCCGCACCAGGGCCACCTTCGTCGTAAGCCATGTCAAGTGTATTGTCGCCACCTTTTAATGGAACCCATTGAGTGCCATTCCAGAAATAAAAACCGGTGCCATCTCCTCCAGTGATAGCTGCATTGGTATTGTAAACCAAAACACCAGTGACTGGGGTATTTACAGGACTTGTTCCATTATTTACAGCAACAAGAGAAACTCTTGGAATGAGCAAACCTGAGTTGGTAGATTCAATATGTAATTTTGCAGAACTATTTGGTGTAGCAGTTCCTATGCCTACATTTTGCGCATTAACCTGACTTATAAGGCTAAGCAGTAAACAAAAAAGTGGGAGTCTAAGATTTTTGGACATAAGATAATTTTTGGTAGGGTATAATGATTATTCGTTGCAAATTTATAAAATAAAATGCGGCAGTTTGAAAAATTGCAGCTAATTGCTGAAAACTAACATTAAATTAACGTAAGAAACAACCGTATTTAGATATGAAATTCAAAAATTTTGCCATCAATTTCAAGGCTCAAACGATGCAGTGCTGATGGGTAAGTGAGCTTGAATTTATCAATTTCGCTCGGCATTTTAGCGCTCATTAGCTTTAGTTCTGCTTGCCCTTCAAGTTCGCCATCAGCAGTGAACCTTTGCAGAAATACAGTTTTTTCTCTGAATTCGGGCAGAAACCAGGAACCTGCACCTTCTCCGCTTAGCCAGTGTATGTTTTTGTCTTTTAAACTATCGGGAATGGGAGGTGCTGGCAATATACCATAAAGCCTTGCTTTTTCGGGAAGGGCTGTAGGTACAAAAATCGCTTTCTCCTGCATATAGGGTACTACCAATTTTTTGTTCAATCCATGCACATTGGTGAGTGTGGTAGAAGTAATAGGTTTCAGAAATCTCAAATGAAACCATTTTCTAAAGCTTAGTCTGCCTGCTCTTGCTATTGTATTTACAAAGCGTGCACAATTGGTGCCGTTCCAAACAAAAGGTCCATATGGATAAATATGCCTTGTATGCATTTCTGTGACCTTTTTATGCGCTGCACTATAATCAATTCTCGAATAAGATGCATGGAGTTTACCCTCGCCATGACAGGCAGGATTCTGTTGCAGCTCTTCCAGAATTTCTCTAAAGTTTAGAATTTGCTTGCCGTCTTCCGAAAAAACTGCCTTAGTATGGATAATCAAATCATGATCAGACAGTGCACCGCGCACTCTTCCGTAGCTGTATGGAGCGTGATAACGGCCAAAATCATAATAATGACAGTTTCCTTCGGGATCTACTAGCGTAACTGCTGCATGACCAACTTTATAGTAGCGAAATCTGCTGATTCTCAGAAAGTGGGTCAGCTCGTCGTACCAGGCAGCTGTCTGTTTGCAGTACATTTCTGGCCAGGCAAGGGCAATGACAAATCCTTTTTTAATTTCTTTCATGTGCTGTTAATTAACTTTGCAAAGTTAATATTTTCAGAAAGCTAATAGCAAAAAAAGACTTTAGCTTTGTGCTAAAAAGGCAATTATAGCAGTTTGAAGGTTGAAAATACCGTATCCAGCCTGCGCATTTCGGGTCTTTTTTTCTGTCCAGGAGCATAAACAAAAGCATCAATAAAAATTATCCTTTTATTCTTTGCATCGGGAAGTAAGTAAGTGACAAAAGAACCTCCCATAAAGTCTTTCTCCATTCGCCAAATCCCTCTTGCCTGAAGCCCCCTCATGCCTTGAAATAACATTTCCTTGAAATAGATAGGAAGATTTTTATCATCAACTTCCATAAAAGAACCCTCCGCCCAGGACGAGAAATATTTTTTGCTGAGACGATTTCTGATGGCAATCAGACTATCATTTGATATGGTTTTATAATCAATACCAGCAATGCTGTGGATGAGAATATTATTGCTGCTTTTTTGGCGGTCTTCATAGAGCCACATAGTGTTGCTGTCGCGGTAAGCAATGGCAAACTTACTCGGTATTTTCATTTCGAAACCGAAAGTAGTTTTTATGCTGTCGTTTAATTTTGTGCTCTGCCCGTCGGCATAAACCTGTTTGGATAATGTTTCTGCATCCAGTTTATTGATGAGCTCAATAACCTGTTTGTAATCTTTGCGGACAGACTCTAATAATTCCTGTCGGGATGGGGCAGACCAGTATACCACTATCTGACCCATTGCCCAACGATTGTTGTGAAAGGCAATTCTATATCGTCGGTCGGTATTGGCTTTTTTTATTTTATCGCTGCCGAGGGCAGTGTTTACTATTTCAGTGGCTTTATCATCTTTGTCCGAAAGGTCTGCCATAATAATTATAGCCCTATGCGTTTTGTGTACTTTATTGAATTTTACAGCATCGATGTACCTCAAATCAAAAAGCGGTTCGGGCTGTGGCGTTACAGGGTAAAGCGCTTCGAATTGGTTGCGAAAACTGTCTCCCACCACACCGTTCCAAAGATTTTCATTGCAAACCATGTAAATATTATCGACACTGCCATAGGCGCTGGGAGTGATTTCGAGTCTCTTTTGAGTGCTCTCGGAGCAGGAAAAAAGCATGAAGACTAATCCAAATGCTACAAAAATGTAAGGTAATGGGAATTTCTTAGTCATTTTTTTTTGGTATAAAGTTTAAGGTATACACCGATGAGATGCTTGTTTTGAGCTTTTTGGTGCATAAGCTCTGCAAATATATATCTTTTGTTTTAAAAGGCCTCTTTTGCTAATTTGATATTGATAAGTTACTGATTTTAAAAAAAAACTTTTT